>JARCRR010000180.1 GCA_029850565.1 Gallionella sp.
CCCCACACCTGTTCCAACAGTTGCGCGCGGGTATGGACCTTGTCTGGATGATTCATGAAGAAATGCAGCAGACGGAATTCCATCGGACGCAGGAACATCGCAACGTCGCCCACCTGCGCAAGGTTGGTGGCAGGACAGAGATGCAGCGCGCCCAGCGAGATCGGCCGGTCGTTCTCATACCGGCCCCAATAGTTCGGGCGGGGACTCAAGTTTTGATTCGAATGGGATTGCATGTGGATTCCTTTGTGCATCACGACGGGATGCATCTTAGGAACGCCGACGAAGCGTGAGAACCAATTAGTTCTCGTTTAGTTATCTATATTTGGAATATGAGGGCGAGGCGGTGAGAAGGGATTTTAGTGCGGTATCACTTTCCTGATCTTGTTGTTGCGTCCTGCAACAGGGGCAGATACCCCATCCAGTCGCTCACCGGGCCATTGTGCGAGAACAGCACGATGCCATGCTTGTCCAGAATGTAGGTGGTAGGGAACACGGCGGCGATGTCGCGGTCGTGCAGCGTCGTTCCATCCGCGAGCCTCAAGAGGTCGTCCGCCGAGTTCTTTGAACCGGAGTCGTGCAGGTAAAGGTTCAAACGTTGGCGCGCGATGGCTTTGCGCGAAGTGGCAATATCCTCGCGCACCTGTAGCAACACCATCTTGATGGCGGGTGACTTGCGCAATGTTTGCTGAAGCTTCTGTAGTTCCGGTAATTCCCGCTGACAAGGCGGGCACCACGAACCCCAGAAATGAAGCAACAACACCTTGCCGCGCAGATCGGAAAGTCTCATTACTTTGCCCGAGGCATCCTTGAAACTCAGATCGAAGAATCGTTTGCCGCGCTCTGTGCCAACAGGCTTGCGTGCAGCTTCGGCGCGGGGCAGGTAGGGACCCCATAGCGTCCCCCATGTTTTGGCATCGAACACCCGTTGCTCGTCTGCGGCATACACGACACAGTTCTGCTCGGTGGCCTCTTGGCATGTCTGCAAGGCAGTTTCGGTGGCCGCGCCGATGGAGCGTTCATCCGCCTTCCATGCCCATGTGCCGCCGGGGGCGATGGCGAAGGCGCGGTGTTGGTGAGAAGACAGAAAAGCGCGGTAAGCCTCTTTGCCACTGGCATCAAGGTGAGGCACTGATTCGATGTCGTTCACAGCAGCGGCGAAAACAGGGGCGCTTGATACGAGTAGCAGGAAGGCCAAGAGATGTCGCACTAACAGACTCGAATCACGCATGGTTCAGGCTCGTTCGGCAGGTCATTGAATTTGGTGTCCTCGACAGGAATCGAACCTGTAATTGCCCCTTAGGAGGGGGCGGTTATATCCATTTAACTACGAGGACAGCGGATGGTCGCGATGCGGCGCGCATTCTAACGTAAAATCCCACCCCCGCTGAGGGGCAAGGAGAGCGAAATGAAATGGTTGATCTTGTTCGGTCTGATCGCTGCCGTGGCTTTGCTGGTGAGTCAGATGGCGCGTGCGGGGGAGTTGCCGAAAGTGGGCGAGGCTGCTCCCGATTTCAATCTGTCGGATCAGGATGGCAAGCCGCATCAGTTGAAGGATTTTGCCGGGAAGTGGTTGGTGCTGTACTTCTATCCCAAGGATGACACGCCGGGGTGCACACAGGAGGCATGTGCCTTCCGCGACGATTTGAGCAAGCTCACCAGATTGGGGGCGCAGGTGGCGGGTATCAGTGTGGATGACGGTGCGAGCCATGCCGAATTCGCCAAGAAATATCACTTGCCGTTCCCTTTGTTGGCGGACAAGTCCACCGAGGTGGCGGCGCGCTATGGTGCATTGATGGATCTGGGGGTGTTCAAGTATGCCAAGCGCTACACCTTCCTCATCGATCCGCAAGGCAAGATTGCCAAGGTGTACCAGAAGGTGGAGACGTCGAAGCATTCGACCGAGATCATCGAAGATTTGCAAAATCTAGTGCGGAAAGTTGATTAAAGGGGCAACCCTACGGGTGTTTTGAACGGGATATAACGAGAAAGGGATGTAATGAAGTATCCGAGAGTGAATGTTTTTGCAGCATGGTTCTTCATGGTGCAGACTGTGGCGATGGGATGGGTGGCGGCAACAGGGCGCATGGTGCTGGAGTTGTTGGGGATGACTACCTTCGAGGGGGATATCCCTGGGCGTATCGTCGGTGCTCTTCTCTTGTTCGCGGCAGTGTATGCGGTGTGGTATTTCCGTAATGGCTTGCCGCCGGAGGGCAAAGCGGAGGGCAGCGGCTACGGCTTCGGTCATCGTCTGATTTTGGTCGGCAATCTGATGGCGGCATCGTTGTTCGTCTTCCATTTCTTTGCCACCAGTATCGACGACTACAACACCCATCTCGTCCTGAACAAATTCACCACCGCGTTCGGTTATCTCTGCATGGGATTCTTCGCCGTGGGTTTCTCGTTCATCTATCAATCCTCTCTGCCTCAAGAAGAAAAGAAAAGCTAAATGCCGTACATCACGCTAGATAAAGCCGCACTGGCCTTCGGTCACGTCGCCCTGTTGGATCACGTGGATTTTCAGTTGGACGAGGGTGAGCGCGTCGGTCTCATCGGGCGCAATGGCGGGGGCAAGTCCAGCCTGCTCAAGATATTGGCAGGCGAGGCGAAACTGGACGACGGTACGCTGTGGCGGCAACCCACCGCGCGTATCTGCTATGTGAGCCAGGAGCCGGTGCTGGATGCGAACGCCACGGTGTACGACGAAGTGGCGCGCGGCTTGGGTGCCTTGTACAAACTCATCACCGACTACCATCACCTGTCGCATCAACTGGGTGAGCCGGATGCCGACTACGAGAAATTGCTGGAAGAGATGCAACCGCTGCAAACAGCACTCGAAGCGCAGAACGGTTGGGCGGTGCAGGCACGTATCGAGACGGCTATCGACAAGTTGGAGTTGGATCCTGAAGCGCTCATCGGTTCTTTATCAGGTGGTGTGCGCAAACGCGTAGCACTGGCACAGGCCTTGGTGGCCGAGCCGGAAGTGCTCATCCTCGACGAGCCGACCAACCATTTGGATTTCGCGTCCATCGAATGGCTGGAAGGATTGCTCACCGGCTTTCGTGGCAGTGTGTTGCTGGTCACCCACGACCGTAAGTTCTTGGACAACGTGGCGACGCGCATCGTCGAATTGGATCGAGGTCAGTTGGCGAGTTTCCCCGGCAATTTCGCCGCCTACCAAAAGATCAAAGAACGCATGTTGGCGGACGAGGCGGTGGTCAATGCCAAGTTCGACAAGGTGTTGGCGCAGGAAGAGGTGTGGATACGCCAGGGCGTGAAGGCACGCCGCACCCGTAACGAGGGCCGTGTGTTGCGTCTGGAGAAGTTGCGTCTGGAACGTGCCGCGCGGCGCGACAAGGTCGGCAAGGTCGAGATGAATCTGGACAAGGGCGACCGCTCCGGCAAACTGGTGGCGGAGTTGGAGAACGTCAGCAAGTCTTTCGGCACACGCAAGGTCATCAACGATTTCTCCTGCCGCATCCAACGCGGCGACAAGATCGGCCTGCTCGGCCCTAACGGTGCGGGCAAGAGCACGCTGCTCAAGATCATTCTGGGCGAACAAGCACCCGACAGCGGCGAAGTGAAACTGGGCACCAAGTTGAGCGTGGCCTACTTCGACCAGTTGCGCGCGCAGCTCGACGATAACGCCACGTTGGCCGACACTATCAGCCAAGGCTCGGACTTCATCGAGATCGGCGGGCAAAAGAAACACGTCATCAGCTACCTCGGCGATTTCCTGTTCGCACCGGAACGTGCGCGTTCGCCGGTGAAGTCCTTGAGCGGTGGCGAGCGTAATCGTCTGTTGCTGGCGCGCCTGTTCACGCGCCCAGCCAACGTGCTGGTGCTGGACGAACCGACCAACGACCTCGATATCGAGACATTGGAGCTGCTGGAAGAGATGCTGGCGCAATATGACGGCACACTGTTCCTGGTGAGCCATGACCGCGCCTTTCTCGACAACGTGGTGACACAGGTCATCGCATTCGAGGGCGATGGCAAACTGATGGAATACGTGGGCGGCTATGAGGACTGGGTGCGCGTGAAGAAGTTCGAAGCCAACCAGAAGGCACCTGCCGCTGTCCAAGCGAAACCTGTTGCCAAGGCGGAGCCGAGCAAGCCGAAGTCATCAGCCAAGCTCAGCTTCAAAGAGCAAATAGAACTGGACGAGATGCCGCAGCGCATCGAAGTGTTGGAGCGCGAGCAGGAAGACATCGTGGCGGCACTTGGTTCGGGCGCTTTGTATCGCGACAATCCCGCCCATGCGAAACAGTTGCAGCAACGTGCAAGCGAGATCGAAGACGAGCTGCTGACGTTGATGGCGCGCTGGGAGGCGTTGGAGGGGCGTTAGTCTCCATCATTCCGACCTGCGCCGGAATGACGAGAGGAGGAGGGTAAATGAATCGCAAAGTTCTGTTGCTGACACTCACCGCAGGCCTCCTCTGTCTGCCAGCCTGTACCACCAAGCAGATGATGCAGGTGGCACTCGCCAAGAATCCAGAGCAAGCGCTGAAGGGCATGGCGCAGAGCCGTGTCAATTCCTACAAATACAATCCCGAACTCATCCTTGCCGATCTCACGAAAGCGAGGAATGAATTCAACCGCCTGATGGGTAATGTGCAGAAGGAGAGCGGTGCCAAGTGGGGCAAGCGCGAATCCGGTACGCTGCCCAGCCGTACCCGCTACGTGAAATACACCGAGAACTACAAGAACCGCGTGGTGGTGGATTACGACGCGGGCACCATACTCATCGAACATCTGGACGAAGACAAAGCGAAAGACAAATTGCGCAACGCGGCGGTGGTCGCCTTGCTCACGCCCGACGATCCCGGTGCGGTCGATCTGTTCTCCGACAAAGAGATATCGCTGACAGGCAAACCCTATCTGCAAGAGATGGTGGTGGATCAGAGTGGGGCGGTGCTGAAGTCGCATGAGGATGTGGAGCGCTATGCCGACTACCTCGTCACCCATCAGATGAAGCGTCGCACCATCGATGCCAACGGCGTGAGCAAGAACGTGATCTATGTGCAGATGAGCATGGTCAACGCGCACCTCGATAAACGCGCCGTTCAATACGCCGCCACCGTGCGCAAGCATTCCGAGACCACCACCGTCAGTCGCAGTCTCATCTTCGCCATCATCAAGATCGAGAGCTCGTTCAATCCTTACGCCGTCTCCAGCGCACCCGCTTACGGCATGATGCAACTGGTGCCGACCAGTGGCGGGCGCGAGGCGTATCGCAAGGCCAAGGGCGAGGATGTCTCGCCGAGCAAGGAATATCTGTTCGATGCGGAGAACAACATCGAGCTGGGTTCGACCTATCTGGGGGTGTTGCTCAACGACAGCCCGTTGCGCGAGATACGCAACCCGGTGTCGCGCGAATACTGTGCCATCGCCGCTTACAACACCGGCCCCAGCAACGTGTTCCGTGCCTTCAGCACGCTGACGGGCAAGGCGCGCCAAGCGGATGCGTTGGACAGGATCAACTCCATGCGCCCGGACGAGGTGTACGACGCGCTGCGTACCAAGCTGCCGTATGAAGAGACGCGCGGTTATATCGTGAAGGCGGTGGAGGCGAAGAAACGTTATGCGGTGATGTAAAGGTTGCCTCTATAAACCTGCATCAGAACAGGGTTGAACTGTCTGTCAGTTGGAGTACAAATCCAACCCATCCGTATGGGAGGTGATATGAAAACCAAGACCATCGTATTCATCCACGGCATGTACATGAACTCCCTGAGCTGGGAACACTGGGTCACCCACTTCCAGACCCAAGGTTACAAGTGCCATGCACCGGATTGGCCCGGCAGAGATAAGCCCATCGAAGTCCTGCGTAACAACCATCCCGATCCGTCACTGGGCCAACTGACCTTGAGCCAAGTCGTTGAGCACTACACCGACATCATCAGGGCGCTGGATGAAAAGCCCATCATCATCGGCCATTCGATGGGCGGGCTGGTCGTGCAAATGTTGCTGCAAAGAGGGTTGGCTGCCGCCGCAGTCGCCATTGATTCCGCACCGCCGATGGGCGTGTTCAGCACCAAGTGGTCGTTCCTCAAATCCAACTGGGCGCACATCACGCCCTTCGTTGCGCAGGGCAGTCCGATCGAGATGACGTTCGAGCGTTTTCAATACACCTTCGTCAATGATTATTCTTTGGCGGAACAACGCGCGGCGTACGAACGATATGTCGTGCCGGAATCGCGCCGCGTGCCGTGCGAATCGCTGACGACCCGTGTCGATTTCAAGAAACCGCATGCGCCGCTGTTGTTCATCGCGGGTTCGGCTGACCACATCATTCCAGCATCGCTGAACAAGTGTAATCAGACCAAATACAAGTCATCGACTTCGGTCACCGACTTCAAGGAGTTCGCGGGGCGCACGCATTTCATCGTCGGGCAAAAGAACTGGGAAGAAGTAGCGGACTACATCCTGGCTTGGCTGGATAAGCAGTAAGAAAAGGAGTTGTCCTGTTCAAGCAAGCTCAATTCGCGGAATGCTGCAAGGCCCAGACTATTCCTTGCAATGCTGCAAAGAAAATGACGATATGCGCCCAGGCCCAGAATTTGTAGCGTCCTTCGAGATCGCCCGGCTCCATGTCGCTGATGAGGTAGAGCCGACCGTCGCGCGGCTTTAACATGAAGCTGATGTCGGGTTCGGCACTCTCTTCGTTAAGACGCTTCTCCGCTTCGCGTTTCGCCGCCTGACGTGCCAGCATCCACTCCTGCATATCGAGTTGTCCGTTGTTGTCGAGGTCGAAACGCCTGAGCAGGTCGCCATTGTCCGTCTTCCATGCTGCCAGGACTTTTTTCACCAACTCGTCATGCGAGAGCAACAGGTTGTTGCCACCTTCAGTCCTGAACTCACCTAGGATGTAGATATGGTCGGTGTTCAGCAGCTTCCATTCCGTGATGCGGTAATCGGCCACCTTCCAGGTGTCTTTGTTGTTGCAGATGATCTCTGCGCCTCGTGGATCGACTACACATTTCCCGCTCTCGTCCTCGATGGTGAAGGGAGTGGTGCTCTCGCCGGTATCCCCGGTACACCATTTGTTCTGGCGGTCACGATACTCGACCTTGTAGCGATACCACAGGCAGGGGAGGTGAGAGTATTTCGCATAGAGGGGTTTGACTGCATATTCACCTCTCCCGATTATTTCGACGTAGCCTTGGGCGGCAGATCCGATCCGTGAGGAGGGTGTTCCACTGATTGCACGCAGGCGCTTCAGGGCGGAGTGCCAGGCAAATATGCTGATGAGTGCCATGATGCCTAAACCCCACATCCAGCCGATGTAAGACTGCGACTCGATGCAAGCCAGCAGCAGCACGAGCTGCGCCCCTGTGGTGACAAACTGCAGGTATTCGCGGTGCAGGCTGGTCAGCACATCTCAACTTTCTTGCGCGGGACGCCACAACAAACCGAGCGCGGCAATCACACAGAACACCGCGCCCGCATAGAAGGTGAACGCAGCACCGAGCCTATCCCACAACAATCCCGCCAGCACACTGGCGACCAGCATCGCCAGACCGCTCATCAGATTGAAAAAACCATAAGCCGTACCGCGCAGATCGGCGGGCGTCACGTCGGCCACCATGCGTGCCAGCAAGCCCTGTGTGATGCCCATATGCACACCCCACAGCGCCACGCCGAGCAACACCGTCGTCCAGTGGTCGTCGGTCGCCAGCACCAGATCGGCAGCGATCAACACGGCCAACCCGAGGGCCAACAACTTGGTGTGGCTCATGCTGTCGGAGAGTTTTCCGAACGGATAAGCGGATGCGGCGTAGATCACATTCATCGCCACCATCACCAGCGGCACCAGTGCGATAGCGATGCCGCCCTGTGCGGCACGCAACACGAGGAACGCTTCGCTGAAGCGCGCCAGAGTGAACACCGCGCCGATGCCGACCAGCCACCAATACGCTGCGCCCAGACGTTGCAGATTGTCGCGGCTGATCGGATTGATCGGCTGGTGAACTTCCATTCTTTCCGGTTCGCGCACGCCGAATATCAGCAAGACCACGGCCAATACAGCGGGGATCACCGCCACCCAGAACACCGCGCGGAAATCGTTCGCCCACAACAGCATCAGAGCGACGCCGAGCAACGGCCCGAGGAAAGCACCCACCGTATCCAGCGACTGGCGCAGCCCGAATGCCGCGCCGCGTATCTCGACGGGTGCGATCTCGGAAAGCAAGGCATCGCGCGGCGCCCCGCGAATGCCCTTGCCGATGCGGTCGAGGAAGCGTGCACCCAACACCATGCCCACGCCGGATGCCATTGCGAAAATAGGCTTGGACAGCGCACCCAAGGCATAGCCGAACACCGCCAACCCTTTACGCTTGCCAAGGTAATCGCTCAATGCGCCGGAGAACACCTTCACCAACAGCGCTGTCGATTCCGCGATGCCTTCGATCATGCCGATGGTCAGCGCACTCGCGCCCAACACCGTCGCCATGAACAACGGCAACAGGCTGTGGATCATCTCCGACGACACATCCATCAGCAGGCTGACGAAACCCAACACCCAGATGCCCTTGGGTATTTTGGTTACGGAGTCTTTGGCGATATTGGGCATAGTTCAGTGTGTGCCTGATGAAAGTGAAATCCGCATCACTATAAACCCGTCATTCCGGCGAAGGCCGGAATCCAGTTAAGAAAATAATTCCGCGAAGTGGTCAAGGCCTAGGTGTTGTCTCGCTTCGCGGGCGATATTTGATTATCTGGACACCGGCCTGCGCCGGTGTGACGAAAAGTTATTCGGCTTACTTGTACTTCGCCAAGAACTTATCCAACTGGTTCGCAAACGTCTGCTGGTCGCGCTGATTGAACACAGGCGGACCACCCGTCTCCACACCACTGCCGCGTAAGTTCTCCATGAAATTGCGCATCGTCAGCCGCTCTTGGATGGTGTCCTTGGTATAGAACTCGCCGCGCGGATTCAACACATGCCCGCCTTTCTCGATGACCTGTGCGGCGAGAGGAATATCGGCGGTGATGACCAGATCACCCACCTGCGTCATCCCCACGATCTTGTTGTCCGCCACATCGAAACCGGAGGGCACTTGCAGCGCGCGGATGAAAGGCGAAGGCGGGCAGTGCAACAACTTGTTCGCCACCAGTGTGGTTTGTATCTGCCGCCTGTCCGCCGCGCGGAACAGGATGTCTTTGATGACCTTGGGACAAGCGTCGGCGTCGATGAGGATTTGCATATTTATAATTTGACGTGCTGAAAATGTAGACGCTGGCCCATTTGGCTCTTATGAACACATCAAAGACAATGAACATCACATTCGATTAGCTCATTCAGCCTCGCTAATTAATTACAAATCGTCTCCATGTTTAAACGGTGGTTCTTTTCCGCCAATCCACATAGAGCGAAGCTCAACTGGCAATTTACTTTGATCAGCTACGTACACTCTACCTGAACGCACCACAGTCTCAGCATAGTCAAGTGTGTTTGCCACCTTTTGCCTTACATCTGTGGCATCACTATTTACGAACAAAGAGCGCGTTCCTTTTTCAACTATAAGGTTGAAACGCCAGTTAAGGGTTCTGTGTACTTTGGATGTGCCATCTTTCATCGGCACCTTGTATCGTAAAAATAAATCATCCATAAGTCCTGCTTTTGTGACATCTGCTAAAAAGAGTTCAGGGAATGCATCTTCAACAGATTGATCAATAGAGACACCAATCCAAGCCTGTATTTTTTCTAGCTCATATGCAACAGTTAGTGCTTTACCAACACAAATATGACGCAATGGATTGGAATAAAGCTCGCCAAAAGCAATGCCACCACGGAGTGGCATTTTATAAGCGATAAAAGCCTGACTAAGCCGCCAAGCATGAATAAGTAATTTCAGTGCGCTTATGGCTTGATTGTCAGTTGAAACAAGAATGATGGAATCAGAAAAAATATACTGTTCACACAATGGGGTATGTGCAGGATGCTCCGAAAACAACATTGGCACCTCTGATTTTTCAAACAGCGGATGGCGCATACTCTCCGCATTCGCAATTTGACGTTCATACTTTTCAACCAACTCCGACAATGGGGTATTCATTACCATTTGGCGGAAACCCAAAATATCAAGAAAAGCTACTGTACGTTGATTAGTCATTGATAGAAGTTTCCACTCTTGAGTCACACCATCACGTAAAATCCCCGCCGCACTATAACGCCGTCCAGCACCATTAACCATATGCTTTTTGGCCTATATATCCCGCTATACCTGCCACTGTGACCTCCGAAGTCGAACGTTTCTTTTCCGAGCAAAGCCAGCTTAACGTTTGAAGTCCACCTTGGCTTTATGTACCAAGCCCGTTGCTGATTTCCGCTAAAATGACTGCACTGCAACGCATCCGAGAGGAGCTCCACCATGAGACAACTGAATCGCATTACGACTGATCCCGCTGTGATGGGCGGCAAGCCGTGCATACGCGGGCAACGCGTGACGGTCGGTATGCTTATTGGTTTGGTTGCTAGCGGAAAAACCACACAGCAGATTCTGGCTTTGTATCCTTACCTTGAAGCGGAAGACATCACGCAGGCCTTGCGTTACGCCGCATGGCGTGCAGAAGAGATCGATTTGCCGCTGGCTGCTGCATGACGCTGCGTTTGCTCATCGACATGAACCTCTCGCCTTCATGGGTAGAGGTTCTGCGCGAATCTGGTTTTGAGGCGGAACATTGGTATCGCATCGGCCCGGGCAACGCGCCTGACAGTGAGTTGTTTGCTTGGGCTAGCCAGAACGGTTACATCGTCTTTACCCACGATCTCGATTTTGGCGCTTTGCTGACCGCGACTCATGCTGTCTCTCCCAGTGTCTTTCAAATACGCACGGATGATGTAAGCCCCGATGCGCTTGCGCCACGTGCCATTGTTTTGCTGCATCGTTTTGAACCTCAACTCGCTTCTGGTGCGCTGGTTGTGGTGGATGAGATGCGTGAGCGAGTTCGCATCTTGCCGCTGGGAAACAATTAATCCCCGCACTTTATCTGAAGACCTGAATATTCCCTTGTGACCTCCGAAGTCGAACGTTTCTTTTCCGAGCAAAGCCCGCTTGCCACTGAGGTGGCGTCGTTCCGTCCGCGCGCGCAGCAGCGTGACATGGCGATGGCGGTGGCAGAGGCGATCCGTGACAACGCCATCCTGGTGGCCGAGGCGGGTACGGGTACGGGCAAGACCTTTGCTTATCTGGTGCCTGCGTTGTTGGCGGGGGGCAAGGTGGTGGTGTCTACGGGCACGAAGAACCTGCAAGATCAGCTCTTTCAAAAAGACTTGCCGATGGTACGCGATGCGCTGAAGGCGCCGGTGTCGGTGGCTTTGCTCAAGGGACGTTCGAACTATGTGTGTCACTACCATTTGGAGTTGGCGCAATCGAACGGGCTATTCAAGACGCGCGAGGATGTGAAGCATCTGGCGAAGATCGTGAACTATGCCAAGGTGTCGCAGAGCGGTGACAAGAGCGGGTTGGCGGATGTGCCGGAGAACGCACCCATCTGGTTCCATGTGACATCCACGCGCGACAACTGTCTGGGGCAGGAATGTCCGCAGCACGACGAATGTTTCGTGCTCAAGGCGCGTAAGGAGGCGATGGAGGCGGACGTGGTGGTGGTGAACCATCACCTGTTCTTCGCCGATGTGATGTTGCGCGATGAAGGGGTGGCGGAACTGCTGCCCGCCTGCAACACGGTGATCTTCGATGAGGCGCACCAGTTGCCTGAGACGGCCAGCCTGTTCTTCGGCGAGAGCCTGTCCACCTCGCAACTGTTCGACCTGTCGCAAGACACACGCATCGAGGCGCTGACCAGCGCCAAGGATTTTGCGCCGCTGCCTGTGGCATGCGATGAGTTGGACAAAGCGGCGCGCGACCTGCGCCTGGTGTTCAAGAAGGAAGGCCGCATGGCGGCGGATGCGACGGAGGGATTCAAAGATTTCGCGCCTACATTGAAGACACTGGGCGAGAAGTTGGATAAGTTGACTGGGCTGTTGGAGAAGCAGGCGGAGCGTAGCGAGGGATTGGAGAACTGCTGGCAGCGGGCGTTGGCGTTGGTGGCACAGTTGAAGCATTGGCGTGATGGCGATGTGCCGGAGACGGTGCGCTGGTTAGAGGTGTTTCACCACTCCATGCAACTCAACACCACGCCGCTGTCCATCGCGGACATCTTCGCCAAGCAGATCAGCGGCCATCCGCGCGCGTGGATATTCACCTCGGCGACGTTGGCGGTGAAGCAGAATTTTGCGCATTACCAGCACGAGATGGGGTTGCTGGAGGCACGCACCGCGTGCTGGGACAGCCCGTTCAATTACCAGGAACAGGCGCTGCTGTATGTGCCGAACGGGCTGCCCGAGCCGAACAGCGAGGGCTACACCGATGCGGTGGTGCAGGCGGCGTTGCCGCTCATTGAGGCGAGCAAGGGCCGGGCGTTCCTGCTGTTCACCAGTCTGCGTGCGATGCAGCGCGCCTATGAGATTTTGCAGGCGGAGTTCGACCGCAAGGGGCTGAAGTATCCGCTGATGATGCAAGGGGAAGGCTCGCGCAACGAGTTGTTGTCGCGCTTCCGTGAACACGGCAATGCGGTGTTGCTGGGCAGTCAGTCGTTCTGGGAAGGGGTGGATGTGCGCGGCGAGGCGTTGTCGCTGGTCATCATCGACAAGCTGCCGTTCGCACCGCCCGACGATCCTGTACTGGCGGCACGCATCGCGGAGATGAACAAACAGGGGCGTAATGCCTTCATGGAGTTTCAGTTGCCGCGCACCATCATCAATCTCAAACAGGGCGCGGGGCGCTTGATACGCGACGAGAACGACAAAGGCGTGCTGATGATCTGCGACCCGCGCCTCATCTCCAAACACTATGGCAAACGCATCTGGCAGAGCCTGCCGCCGTTCAAGCGCACGCGCGATGAAGCGGAAGCCGTCGCGTTCTTCTCCAAGTAACAGTCATTTCGAACATCACCAGACAAACTTCGGCGGCGCTATTTGGCAGTGATCTGCTGAAACAGTTTCAATCTCCGCTCGTCTATCTTTCCCTCTGCCGTTGCTTTGAGGATCGCGCAATTCGGCTCGTGCGAGTGGCTGCAGTTGGCGAAACGGCATTCACCCAAGTAGGGCAGGAATTCCGGGAAGCTTCTTTCTATCGCCGCAAAATCCAGATGATGTAATCCGAACAGTTGTACGCCGGGGCAGTCGATGAGGTGGCTGTCGGCATTCAGGTGATATAGCCGTGCGTGGGTGGTGGTGTGTTTGCCGGAATCGAGCACGGTCGAGATCTCGCGCGTGGCGGCGAACGCATCGGGGATGAGCGCGTTGATGAGTGTGGATTTCCCCATGCCGGATTGTCCGACGAGTACGCTGGTGTGGCCTTGCAGGTGGGATAGCAATGGCGTCACGTCCTGTTTGGCGGAAAGTTCCAACACGCGATAGCCGATCTTTGTGTACGGCGCGAGCTGCGCGCGCGCCGAGGCTATCTGTGGCAAGTCGCATTTGTTCAACACGATAAGAATATCCAAGTTCTGGTCGTGTCCGGCGAGCAAGCAGCGCGCCAATAACTCATCATTGAAGGAGGGCTCGGTGGCGACGACGACGACGATCTGCGAGACGTTCGCTGCAATGATCTTTTGCTTGAAGGCGTCGGAGCGGTAGAGCAATGTCTTGCGCGGTGCGATGCGGTCGATGACGCCCTGGTCGGTTCCGGTGCGCGTGACCTCCACCGTGTCTCCGCAGGCGACCTCGCTCTTCTTCCCGCGTGGCACGCACTCGATGATCTCTCGATCAGGCAGTTCCACCAGATAGTGCCGACCGAAGGCGGCGATGACGAGACCTTGCAAGTTTTCGTTCAAAGTTTGAACAGTGCATCCACTTTCGCGGCGCAGATGAAATCGTTCTCGGAGAGGCCGCCGATAGCATGGGTGGAATAGTCCAAGCGGCATTGGTTGTAACCGACGGTCATGTCGGGGTGATGGTCTTCGCGGTGGGTCATCCATGCCACCGCGTTGACGAAAGCGAGCACCTGATAATAGTTCTTGAACGCAAAGGTCTTGCTGATGCGGTCATCGTTCAATTCCCAGCCGTCGAGCTGTTTGAGCAGATCGCGCGCTTCGGCTTGCGTCAGCGGAGGCACACCGCCCTCGCAGGGTTTGCAGTTCTTGTTGCTCAGATCGCAGACGGTCGCCATGTTGGCCTCACTTGAACTTGTAGTACTTCTGGTTCAGGTAAGCGCCGATATCCTGCTGTTCCTTGGCATCAAGATGCATACTTCCGGAACAACGGGTGATCTGTTGCAACATGTCATCGGCATTGCGAATCCTGCTGCTGGAACGGTTGAAGATCGCACTGCCGTCACCGCCCACCTTGGCTGCATGGCAGTTGTTGCATTCGTATTCCGCGATAAGCGTTTTGCCGTTTTCCACGTCGCCTTTGGCAAACGGGCTTGCGTAGGCGCTACATGTCAAACAGAGCAGGGTCACACACATAAAAAGCTTCATTTCATGTCTCCTATGGTTTGCAGATGGGCGATGCGTTGTACTGCGGGTGGGTGCGATTCGTAGAAGGTAGCGTACAACGGATCGGGGGTCAGTGTCTTGGCATTGTCTTGATACAGCTTGAC
>JARCRR010000181.1 GCA_029850565.1 Gallionella sp.
CACCGCCGACACCGCCCAACGCCTTTGCACCGAAGATACCCGCAGCGATGCCGCCCCAGGCGCCGCACAATCCGTGCAGTGGCCACACGCCCAGCACGTCGTCGATCTTCCAGCGGTTCTGTGTAAGGGTGAACATGACCACGAACAGCGCGCCTGCCACGCCGCCGACGATGAGCGCGCCAATGGGATGCATGAGATCAGAGCCTGCGCACACAGCGACCAGACCGGCGAGTGGGCCGTTATGCACAAAGCCGGGGTCGTTCTTACCTAACCACAGTGCGGTGAGCGTGCCGCCCACCATCGCCATCAAGGAGTTCACCGCAACGAGTCCGCTGATGCCAGTGATGGTCTGGGCGGACATGACGTTGAAGCCGAACCAACCCACGGTGAGTATCCAAGCACCCAAGGCGAGGAAAGGGATGCTGGACGGCGGGTGGGCAGAGATACGTCCTTCTTTGTTGTAACGCCCACGTCTAGCGCCCAGTAGCAACACCGCCGCCAAGCCGATCCACCCCCCCACGGCATGCACAACGACCGATCCTGCGAAATCATGAAAGCCTGCATCGAAGGTCGCTTTCAACCAATCCTGAATACCGTAGTGACCGTTCCACGCGATACCCTCGAAGAAGGGATAGACGAAACCGACCAGCAGGAAAGTGGCTGCGAGTTGTGGATTGAATTTGGCCCGCTCGGCGATGCCGCCGGAGACGATGGCGGGAATGGCTGCGGCGAATGTCATCAGGAAGAAGAATTTAACGAGGTCGTAACCGTTCTTTTGTGCGAGTTGTTCTGCCCCCACGAAAAAACTGACTCCATAAGCGATGCTGTAGCCGATGAAGAAATAAGCGAGAGTCGATACGGCAAGGTCACTCAGTATCTTGACCAGCGCGTTGACTTGGTTCTTTTTGCGCACCGTGCCCAGTTCGAGGAATGCGAATCCCGCGTGCATCGCCAGCACCATGATGGCGCCCAACAAAACGAACAAGACATCACTGCTGAATTTCAATTCTTCCATGCTGCTCTCCTAATGTGCGAACGGCTGACTGATTGCAAGAACCGTTCCGATTCTGTAAGCAATTGATAGATATAGAGGTGACTAAGAAAATTGGCCCGCCTCACAAGACCAATGAGCCTAAACGGTGCGTTTTATCCATATCGCACCAACGAATCGCACCAATGAGGTGCATTCAGTCATTGCCAATCTTTGAGGTACTTTTCCAACCAGAACAAACCGACGATGGTCTTGCTGTCACTGATCTTGCCGAGGCGTATCCACTCGAGCGCCTCGTCCAGCGACAACTCGAACACCTCAAGGAACTCGCCTTCATCCAATTTACTGCCATGATGTGTCATTCCGCGCGCCAAAAAATATTCCATACGCTCGTCCGCATAACCGATGCACGGCCATGCAGTTGTGAGGTGTATCCATTCGCTCGCCAGGTAACCAGTCTCTTCCAGCAGCTCGCGTTGCGCGGTGATCAGAATATCCTCATCGCTGTCGATCTTTCCTGCCGGCAGTTCGATGAATTCTTGACGAGGCGGATAGCGATACTGGCGCTCCATCACGAGGTTGCCGTTATCCAATAAGGCAAGTATGGCGACTGCTCCGGGATGGGTCAGGTATTCACGGCTACTGGTCGAACCGTCCGGCAGCATCACGCTGTCTTTGCGTACTTCCAGAAAATCGCCGTCGTAGATAAGTTCGCTGTCGATCTGTTTTTCAGTGAGGTCCATTTCCACTCCCTACAAAAAAATACTCCCGCCGCAGCGGGAGTCTTCATTCATGCGATACAGCCGTTCAGTGTAGAAGCAAAGATTGCTGCACGGCAACGGCGCACACCGACATCAACGCACCCGGCAAGATACCCAAAGCCAGCACGGCGAGACCATTGATAGAGATGAGCAAAGCACTGTCAGGCTGCACGTAGATCTTTTCGTGGCTTTCAGGTGCATCGAAGTACATCAACTTGACGATGCGCAAGTAGTAGAACGCGCCGATCAACGAGAACAGTACAGCGATGACGACCAGCGGGATATGTCCGGCCTGAACAGCCGCGTTCAATACGGAGAACTTGGCGTAGAAACCCACGGTAGGAGGCACACCCGCCATGGAGAACATCAGCAACATCATCATGAAGGCGAGCCAAGGGCTGCGTTGGTTGAGGCCCTTGAAATCATTCAGCGAGTCCGCCTCGAAACCCTCACGCGACAGCAGCATGATCATGGCGAAACCGCCCAAACTCATCAACACGTAGACCACAGCGTAGAACATCGCCGCGCCGTATCCTTCGATAGAGCCGCTCAAGATACCGATCAACATGAAGCCCATGTGCGCGATGGTCGAGTACGCGAACATACGTTTCAGATTGGTTTGTGCGATGGCGGTGATGTTACCGACCGCCATGGACAGAACCGCGAGCACCATCAGCATGCCGGACCAGTGGATCATCATCGGCTGCAGTGTCTCCACCAGAATGCGCATGACGAAGGCGAAGGCGGCCAATTTAGGCGCGGAGCCGATGAACATGGTCATGGCAGTCGGTGCGCCGTGATACACATCGGGCACCCACATATGGAATGGGACAGCGCCCAGTTTGAAGGCGAGGCCGGCAACCAAGAAGGCCAAGCCGAACACCAACAGTTCAACGTTAGGCGTGCCGTGACGAATGACATTGGAGATGGTCTGGATATCGAGCGAACCTGTCGCACCATAGATCATCGACATACCGTACAACAGGAAGCCGGATGCCATCGCACCCAGAATGAAGTACTTCATGGCGGATTCGGTGGCAGTAGCCGAGTCACGCTGCAAAGCCACCATCGCATACAGGCTCAACGCAAGTATCTCAAGTCCGATGTACAGAGTGACGAAGTTGCTGGCGGAGATCATCACCATCATGCCCAGCGTGGAGAACAACACCAGGTTGAGGAATTCGCCGGTAAACAGCCCGCGCGTAATGAGATAGCTGCGCGAATACACCAGCATCATAGAAACGGACAGGTACGTCAGCAACTTGAGCACGTCCGACATCAGATCGTCGACGAACATGTTGTTGAACAGGTGCGCAACGCCGTATTCGTGCGTGGCCACGGTGATTAATGAGCAACCGAGCAAGGCCAATTGCACCAACAGATAGGTCAACGTTCTGGTCTGGCCGGGGATGAGCACATCCACGACGAGGATCGTGCTCACCATGATGAGCAGGAATATCTCAGCGTAGGCGGGGAATAATGTGGAGATATAAGTCATGACTTCCTCTTAGATTTTTGAGCGTGCCAAGTGAACCAACAAATCGTTCACCGAAGCATGCATGATCTCGCTCAAAGGCAAAGGGTACAGACCCATCACCAATACACTGATCGCCAATATAGCCATCACCAGAATCTCTCGCGCGCCGATGTCGTGCAGATGTTTGACATGGTCGTTGGCGACTGCTCCGAACACGACACGCTTGTACATCCACAGCGTGTAAGCCGCACCGAACACCAGCGTGCTGGCTGCCGCAAAGGCATACCAGAAGTTGACCTTGACTGCGCCCATGATGACCATGAACTCACCCACGAAACCGCTGGTTCCGGGCAGGCCGCTGTTGGCCATGGCAAACAGCATGAAGAAGGCGGCGAACACCGGCATGGTGTTGACCACGCCGCCGTAATCCACGATCTGGCGCGAATGCACACGGTCATACATCACACCGATACACAGGAACAGTGCGCCCGCCACGAAGCCGTGCGAGATCATCTGCAACAGCGCACCTTCCATGCCGTAGGCATTGAAGATGAAGAAGCCGAGTGTGACGAAGCCCATGTGCGAGATGGAGGAATACGCCACCAGTTTCTTCATGTCAGCTTGCGTCAGCGCAACGAGGCCGATGTAGACCACCGCGATCAAGGACAACGCGATCATGAATCCGGCCAACTCATGGCTGGCATCCGGCGCGATCGGCATGGAGAAGCGAATGAAACCGTATGCACCGACCTTCAGCATGATCGCCGCCAGCACCACCGAGCCGCCGGTTGGTGCCTCGACGTGTGCATCGGGCAACCACGTATGTACAGGGAACATCGGCACCTTCACCGCGAATGCGAAGAAGAAGGCGATGAAGATGAGTATCTGCGCATTGAGCGGGATGGGCAGTTGGTGGTAATCAAGGATCTCGAAGCTGCCGCCCGAATGCAGATACAGGTACAAGAAAGCAACCAGCATCAACAGCGAGCCCAGCAAGGTGTAGAGGAAGAACTTGACCGCCGCATACACGCGGTTGGGACCGCCCCACACACCGATGATGAGGAACATCGGGATCAGCATCGCCTCCCACATCACATAGAACAGCATCGCATCCAACGAAGCGAATACGCCGTTGATGAGGCCTGACATGATGAGGAAGGCAGCCATGTATTGCGCCACACGTTTTTCAATGACTTGCCATCCGGCGATCACGACGATCACCGTGAAGAAGCTGTTGAGCAGGATGAACAACACGGAGATGCCGTCCACACCGAGGTGGTAGTGGATGTTGAAATGGCGGATCCACTCTTTCATCTCGACGAACTGCATCGCACTCGTCATGCGATCGAAATCGGTGTAGAGCGGAATGGTCACCAACAGCCCCAACACGGCACCTACCAGTGCGATCATTCTTGCCAGCGGCGCGTTGCGGTCATTCCCGGTTGCCAAGACCAGCAAACCAAAGATGATGGGAAGCCAGATGGCGACGCTTAACAGTGGGTATCCGAAAATCATGCTTATTCCTTCAGCTCTAGTGCTGTCTTATGCGAACCAAGTACGTACTGTCAGCAATGCAGATACGCCGACGATCATCCAAAATGCATAGTGGTAGACGTAGCCGGTCTGGAAACCGCGCAACACGCCCGAGAACATCCCAACCACTTTTGCAGAACCGTTCACGAAGAACCCATCGATCATTTTCACGTCGCCGAACTTCCACAAGAAGCGGCTTGCCCCGCGCGCGCCACCCGCAAAGAACCAGTCGTTGAAACGGTCGAAGTAATATTTTTGATCGAGCAAGGTGTACACCCAAGAGAATCTCTTTTGGATCAGCGCCGGAATCTCCGGGCGCTTCAGGTACAAGAACCACGCCGAGGCTACACCTGCCACCGCCAACCAGAACGGCAAGGTGGTCATGCCGTGCAGCGCCATGCCGACTGCACCTTCGTAATGCTCGTACATCTCATGCATCGCCGGATGTTCGTCCGAGATGAAGATGGCATCGCCGAAATAGTCCGTATGCAGGAATGTGCCGATGGTGAGGAAACCGATCGCCACAGACGGGATCGCCAACAGGATCAAGGGCAGCGTGATGACCCATGAAGTCTCATGTGGTTTCTGTCCCGGCGCCAAGCCGTGATGCTCATCGTGTCCGTGGTCGTCATGGTCATGATGCGGCTTGCCGAATCTTTCCTCGCCATGGAATACGAGGAAGTACATACGGAAGGAATAGAAGGCGGTGACGAATACACCTGCGACAACGGCGAAATAGGCAAAGCTGGCACCAGGGATATGGGTCAATTGCACCGCCTCGATGATACTGTCCTTGGAGTAGAAACCGGAGAAGAACGGGGTGCCGATCAGCGCCAGCGAACCGATCAACGAGGTGATCCAAGTGATAGGCATGTACTTACGCAGACCGCCCATGTTGCGGATGTCCTGATCGTGGTGCATGGCGATGATGACGGAACCTGCCGCCAGGAACAACAAAGCTTTGAAGAAGGCATGCGTCATCAAGTGGAAGATGGCACCGGTGTACATCGAAGCACCCAGAGCTACGGTCATGTAGCCCAGTTGCGACAGAGTGGAATACGCCACCACACGTTTGATGTCGTTCTGGATGATGCCGAGGAAACCCATGAACAGCGCGGTGATGGCACCGATGACCAACACAAAGGACAGCGCCGTATCCGACATCTCGAACAAGGGCGACATGCGTGCCACCATGAAGATACCGGCGGTCACCATGGTCGCCGCATGGATCAAGGCGGAGATCGGTGTCGGGCCTTCCATCGAATCTGGCAGCCACACATGCAAAGGGAACTGCGCGCTCTTACCCATGGCGCCGATGAACAGCAGGATGCAGATCGCGGTGATCAGGTTCCACGACACCCCGGGAATCGGAGCCAGATCATTCGCATAGTTGTGAGCATTGGTAAATACGGTTTGATAATCCAGCGTACCGAAAACCATCAATACCAAAGCGATACCTAGCAGGAAGCCGAAGTCTCCCACGCGGTTCACTAGGAATGCTTTTAGGTTGGCGTAGATGGCCGTGGGTTTTGTGTACCAAAAGCCAATCAGCAGATAGGACACCAGACCCACCGCCTCCCAACCAAAGAACAGTTGCATGAAGTTGTTTGCCATCACCAGCATCAGCATGGAGAAGGTGAACAGCGAGATGTAACTGAAGAAGCGCTGATAACCCGGATCTTCTTCCATGTAGCCGATGGTGTAGATGTGCACCATGAGCGACACGAAGGTCACCACCAGCATCATCGTCACGGTTAGCTTGTCGATCAGGAAGCCCACCTGGAAGCTGGTATCACCCGAGGTGAGCCATGTATAGATCGGGCCATTGAAGATGTTGCCTGCGGATACATCCTGGAAGATCGCCAGCGAAGCAAAGAAAGAGACCGCTACCAATGTGATCGTGATGCGGTGAGACCACGTCCGCCCCAGCCACTTGCCGAACAGGCCGGCGACGATGGCTCCCAGCAACGGCGCCAGGGGAACGATCAGATACAGACTATGCATATCCATGTGCATCAACCTTTCAAAGTACCCAGATCATCCACGTTGATCGTACGCAGATTGCGGAACAACACCACGAGGATCGCCAAACCGATGGCTGCTTCGGCAGCAGCCACTGTCAAGATGAAGAATACGAACACCTGGCCCGACGGGTCATTCAGATAATGCGAGAACGCGACGAAGTTCGTATTAACCGCCAGCAACATCAACTCGATAGCCATCAGCAGAACGATAAGGTTCTTGCGGTTCAGGAAGATGCCGACCACGCTGATCGCGAACAGAACAGCACCCAACACCAGATAATGCGACAGACTTAATTCCAACATGGCATCCCCTTCGTTCTACTCGGCGGCACGAGTCGCTGCCTCATGCGCATCCTGTTTTTTTACCGACGGCACAGAAACGAGACGGATACGATCTGCTCGTTTGACGTTGACTTGCTTGCTGATGTCTTGTGTCTTGGAATCGCGACGGCGGCGGAAAGTCAGCGCAATTGCCGCGACCATGGCGACCAGTAGCAACACCGCAGCCAGTTCGAACGGATATACGTAATCGGTATAGATCAAACGGCCCAGTTCTTTGGTGTTGCTGTAATCAGCCGCATGCTTCACCGCAGTCATCCCCGCACCGGTCGTCTTGTCGCCCAGCACATACACCATCTGCACCACGATCAGACCGGCCAGCAGTGCACCCACCGGGAGCCACTGCCAGAACCCTTTGCGCAGTTGCTCGAGGTTGATGTCCAACATCATCACCACGAACAGGAACAACACCATCACCGCCCCCACGTACACGAGGACCAAGGTGATCGCGAGGAATTCAGCTTCCAGCAACAACCAGATGCCCGCGCTACTGACGAAGGCCAGCACCAGGAATAGCACCGCATGCAACGGGTTGCGCGCAGTGATCACGCGCAAGGCCGCAAACACGGTGATGGCAGCGAACAGATAGAACAAGACGGTTTCAAAGTTCATGTGTAGTCCTCAATTTACCGATACTTGGCATCGGCAGCTCTGTCCTTGGCGATTTGCTCTTCATGCTTCTCGCCTACAGCTAGCAACATCTCTTTGGTGTAATACAAGTCGCCACGCTTCTCGCCGTGATACTCGTAGACACGCGTCTCGACGATGGCATCCACCGGGCAGGACTCCTCGCAGAAACCGCAGAAGATGCACTTGGTCAGGTCGATGTCATATTGGGTGGTGCGGCGCGAACCATCGGCACGCTCCGCCACTTCGATCTTGATAGCCAGCGCAGGACACACTGCTTCGCACAATTTGCAACCGATGCAACGCTCTTCCCCGTTCGGATAGCGACGCTGGGCGTGCAGACCACGGAAGCGGAAGCTCTGCGGTGTCTTCTCTTCCGGATACTCGACGGTGATGTGACGCGCAAAGAAATAGCGGCCTGTAACCGACATGCCCTTGAGCAATTCCAGCAACAGGAAACTCTTGAAGAATTTGATGAGTTTGTTCATGGTTTGTCCCTGAATATCCTATCCTCGACCGCTTACCACAGCCAATAGGGAGTCTGCATCCACGCCGCAACCACCACGACCCAGATCAATGTGAGCGGAATGAACACCTTCCAACCTAGGCGCATCAATTGGTCGTAGCGATAACGCGGGAAGGTCGCACGGAACCACAGGAAGATGAACAGCATGACGGACATCTTGCCCAGCATCCAGATCAACCCCGGAATCTGATTGAACGGAGCGATATCCACTGGTGGCAACCAACCGCCAAGGAACATCACCGATGTCATCGCGGCGATCAAGATCATGTTGGCGTATTCCGCCAAGAAGAAGATGGCAAAACCCATGCCTGAATACTCGACGTGGAAACCCGCCACGATCTCGGACTCGCCTTCAGCCAAGTCGAACGGTGCACGATTGGTCTCGGCCACGCCCGCGATGAAATACACCACGAACATCGGGAACAGCGGTATCCAGTACCAACCCAACATACCCGAACCGTGTGATTGACCGCGCACGATCTCGCCCAGATTCATGCTTTGCGCCGCAAGCAACACGCACACCAGTGCGAAGCCCATCGCCAGTTCATACGAAACGATCTGCGCAGCGGAACGCAGCGCCCCCAAGAACGCATACTTGGAGTTGGAAGCCCAACCCGCGATGATGATGCCATACACACCCAGCGAGGTCATCGCCAACAGGTACAGCAAACCGGCATTCACATCAGCCAAGATAAGACCATCGTCGAACGGCACCACCGCCCAAGCAGCCAATGCGGGAGTCAATGCCAAGATCGGTGCTGCAACGAACAAGAATTTGTTCGAGCCAGTCGGGATGATGAATTCTTTCGTTAACAACTTGATGCCGTCAGCGACAGGTTGCAACAAGCCCCAATAACCGACTCGGTTAGGGCCTGGACGTATCTGCATGAAACCCAACACCTTGCGTTCAGCCAAAGTCAGGTATGCAACACCGCCCATGATGGGAAGAACAATGACCATGATCTTGATCGCCGTCCAAGCGGGCAACCATGCCGGACCCAGCAGGTCCTGCCCCAGCAGTTGTAACGTTTGTAGCAGCTCCATCATGCGCGCTCCACTGTGATCGTTCCGAACATAGCACCCAGCGCTGAAGTCGCGGGATGACCCGCAGCCACTCGCACCACCCCCTTGGGCAACTTATCGTCCGCCTTACAAGCCAGTTTGACACTGCCTGTGCCTTGGCTGACCTTTACATTCATGCCGGACTTCACGCCGATATTGTTCAACTCTTCGCTGTGCATCCAAACTTGTGGCGTGGCTGCGTCTGGAGTCGCCTGCAAGGGTGCAGAACGTCGCACCACCGCATCCGTTGCATAGATGGGCACATCACTCACGCGCTGCATCCCAGATGCGGAAGATGCCGCCTTGACCTCGACACCCGTGATCGCATTGTTCAATCTGGAGGGGACATCGACTCCTTTGAGTGCCTCATCACGAACCGCCTCGGAGGTATCAAAATCAAAGCCATCCACCTTGAGCAGATTGCCCAACACGCGCAATACCTTCCATGCCGGACGCGCTTCTCCCAGAGGTTTGACCGCCCCCTTGAAGCTTTGCACGCGACCCTCGGTGCTGATGAAAGTACCCGAAGTCTCGGTGAACGGCGCGATGGGCAACAACACATCGGCGTAATCCAAGGCTTTGTTCTTGTAGGCCGACAACACAATGACCGTGTCCGCAGACTGTAGCGCAGTCACCGCTTGTTGTGGATCGGCACAATCCAACTCTGCCTCGACGTTCAACAACACGTAAGCCTTGCGCGGCGATGTCATCATCGATGCAGCATTCATTCCTTTTGCACCCGGTATGGCTTGTGCGATATACCCGCC
>JARCRR010000182.1 GCA_029850565.1 Gallionella sp.
CAGCCAAGCCGATAAGCTTGGGAAGCTTCAAGTCAATCATGATCAAACGAGGTAACGGATGGCCATGTGCTGTTTCAGTGGTCATCCAATCCAACGCTGCCACGCTATCAGGCACAACTGCCAGGTACAATTCACGAGGACAACTCGCCACAGCCTGCTGCACCAAAAGGATCGCAGCCTCCTCATCCTCTACCAATAAAATCGTATCCCCAGACTGTTTAAACATTGCTTCTTTCCTTTAGCAACCTGCGCCGGCCATCGTTTGGAAGCTCTCCCCCGTTACTTCGGTATGCGGTCTAATGCCGCATTCGCCAATCACAACCAATCAAAGCTTTGGTTTGACCCAAGGATACACCGAGGCCAATGCGGTCGCCAGATTCTCCGGCTGCGTACCTCCTGCCTGTGCCATATCCGGTCTGCCGCCACCTTTGCCCCCAACCTGTAGCGCAACGAAGTTGACCAGTTCGCCCGCCTTCACCTTGGAGGTCGCATCGGCTGTGACCCCCGCAATCAAACTCACCTTGCCATCGCTGACCGAAGCCAGCACGATGGCCGCGCTGTGCAATTTATCCTTCAGTTTATCCATGGTCTCGCGCAAGGTCGCCACATCCGCCCCTTCCAGTTTGGCAGCCAACACCTTAACGCCGTTGATATCCTGCGCCTGCGCCATCAATTCATCGCCTTGAGCAGAAGCCAACTTGGATTTGAGCGCGACCAGCTCTTTCTCCAACGTTTTCACGTTATCCAGTATCTGACCCACACGTGCAGCAACTTCCTGCGGCTGTGCTTTGACGGCATCGGCCACTTGTTGTAACTGCTGCTCCTGCTGCTGCACCAGCGCCAGCGCGCCTTCGCCGGTCACCGCTTCCACGCGGCGCACGCCTGCGGCCACACCGCTCTCGGCCACGATCTTGAACAGGCCGATATCGCCGGTACGCTTCGCATGCGTACCACCGCACAGTTCGATGGAGGAACCGATGTTCAATACACGCACAACGTCGCCGTACTTTTCGCCGAACAACATCATCGCACCCGTCTTCTGTGCATCTTCGATCGCCATCACGCGCGACTGACATTCGGCATTTGCCAGAATCTCGGCATTCACGATGGCTTCCACTTGGCGGACCTCGGCATCGCTCATCGGCTGTGTATGCACGAAGTCGAAGCGCGTCTTGTCGGCATCCACCTGCGAACCTTTTTGCTGCACATGCGTACCCAGCACTTCACGCAAGGCCTTGTGCATCAAGTGCGTGGCGCTGTGGTTGCGCACGGTGCGCGTACGCGCCGTCACATTCACTTTGGCCGTCACCCCGTTGCCAACGGTCAACTTGCCCGTCTTCACCACACCGTGATGACCGAACACCGCCGCCTGGATCTTCTGCGTATCTTCCACCGCGAAGATACCGTGCACGCTGCGCAACTCACCGCTGTCGCCGACCTGACCACCGGACTCGGCATAGAACGGCGTGTCGTCCAACACGACTATGCCCATGTCGCCTTCAACCAGTTCGTTCACTTCCACGCCGTCCTTGTACAACGCAAGGATGTTGCCCTTGTGCTCTAGGGTGTCGTAACCGTGAAAAGTGGTCGCGGGGCCGGAGTACTCAAGGTTGGTCGCCATCTTGAACTTGCCCGCCGAACGCGCCATCTGTTTCTGGTTCGCCATCGCCGCATTGAATGCGGCCTCGTCCACCTTCACGCCGCGCTCACGACAGATATCGGCAGTGAGGTCGAGCGGAAAGCCATAGGTGTCGTGCAGCTTGAATGCGGTGTCGCCGTTGAACACTTTATTGCCCGCCTTATCCATCTCGCCCAAGTCGGCTTCAAGGATAGCCATGCCGTTCTCGATGGTGGCGAAGAAGCGCTCCTCTTCCTGCTTGAGGATGTCCATCACGCGCACTTGCGCGGCGGCAAGCTCGGGATAAGCGGAGCCCATCTGTTCGATCAAGTCGGGCACTGTCTTGTAGAAGAATGCAGCGCGTGCGCCCAGCTTGTAGCCGTGACGGATGGCGCGTCGGATGATGCGGCGCAGCACATAACCGCGGCCTTCGTTGCCGGGAATGACGCCGTCGGCGATGAGGAAAGAACAAGCGCGGATATGGTCGGCCAGCACTTTCAGTGAAGGCGAATCCATGTCATTGCATTTGGTTTCACGTGCAGCCGCTTTGATGAGCGCTTGGAACAGGTCGATCTCGTAGTTGGCGTGCACGTGCTGCAATACCGCCGAGATACGCTCCAAGCCCATGCCGGTATCCACCGAGGGTTTTGGCAACGGATGCATCACGCCCGCCTCGTCGCGGTTGAACTGCATGAACACGTTGTTCCAGATCTCGATGTAGCGGTCGCCGTCTTCTTCCGGTGTGCCGGGCAGGCCGCCGGGGATGTGCGCGCCGTGGTCGTAGAAGATCTCGGTACAGGGGCCACAGGGACCGGTGTCACCCATCATCCAGAAATTATCGGAGGCGTAGCGCGCGCCCTTGTTGTCGCCGATGCGGATGACGCGATCTGATGTCAGACCGACTTCTTTGGTCCAGATGTCGTATGCCTCGTCATCCTCTGCATACACGGTGACATAAAGCTTGTCTTGGGGAAGCTTGAATACAACTGTGAGCAATTCCCATGCGTAGTTGATGGCATCGCGCTTGAAATAATCGCCGAAGCTAAAGTTACCCAGCATCTCAAAAAAAGTGTGATGACGCGCCGTGTAGCCGACGTTCTCCAGATCGTTGTGCTTGCCGCCAGCGCGCACGCATTTTTGCGATGAGGCTGCGCGGGTGTAAGGGCGCTTGTCGAAACCGAGAAACACATCCTTGAATTGGTTCATGCCCGCGTTGGTGAACAACAACGTCGGGTCTTCATGCGGAACCAGCGAACTGGAGGCGACCACGGTGTGGCCTTTGGAGGCGAAATAGTCTAGGAATTTCTGGCGGATTTCACTGCTTTTCATCGATGCACCTTGAGCCTTAAAGTCATCTCCAGACGGGCTGGACAAGGCGCGCATCATACCATGTCAGGCATGGCTGCTCGTGTGGCGTGGGGTCATTCGTCTACGGCGACACCTGCGCTTCGCAACACCTTCAAAATCGCCTCCATGGAGAACCCGCGCGATTGCAGGAAGCGCATCTGCTTGGCTTTTTCTTTGGCATCTTGCGGGGGAACACCGTACTTTCTTTGCCACACTTCGCGCGCAGCCTCCAGTTCGGACTCTTTCAAGGCCGGCAACGCGGCTTCGATCAAGTCTTCTGCGATACCCTTTTGGTGCAACTCGTGCGTGATGCGCTGTGTGCCGAAGCGGCTACGCTTGGCATGGATCCACTGTGTGGCGGCACGCGCATCGGAGAGCCAACCGCGCGTCGCCAGATCATCGAGCAACGCATCCAGATCGGCCGGTTGCAGCTGCTCGAAGTCCTCCGCCGACTGTGCGTGGGGTAACAGCTTCGCACGCAACTCGGCACGGCTGTATTCGCGGCGAGCCAAATACCGCAAGGCGCGCGCGCGCAGGCTTATCTCAGACTTTTTCCTCAACGGATTTCGCACTTGCTTTGGAGACTTTTCCAGCCGGTTTCTCGCTCACGTCGATCAACGCGACACCCAATGCTTCACGCACTTTGTTCTCGATCTCGATGGCAATATCGGGATTGCTCTTCAAGAATTCGCGCGCGTTGTCCTTGCCTTGTCCGATCTTCTCGCCCTTGTAGGCGTACCAGGCACCGGATTTTTCCACCAGTTTATGCAGCACGCCCAACTCGATGACCTCGCCTTCGCGCGAGATACCCTCTCCGTACAGGATGTCGAAATTGGCTTCCTTGAATGGAGGAGCGACCTTGTTCTTGACCACTTTGACGCGTGTCTCGTTACCGATGACTTCGTCGCCCTTCTTGATCGCGCCGGTACGGCGGATGTCCATACGCACGGAAGCATAGAACTTGAGCGCATTACCGCCGGTGGTGGTCTCCGGATTGCCGAACATCACGCCGATCTTCATACGGATCTGATTGATGAAGATGACCATGGTGTTGCTGCGATTGATGTTGGCAGTCAGTTTGCGCAAGGCTTGCGACATCAGGCGCGCGTGCAAGCCCATCTGTGCATCACCCATCTCGCCTTCGATCTCGGCTTTGGGCGTCAGTGCGGCCACAGAGTCCACCACCACGATGTCCACGGAACCGGAGCGCACCAGCATATCCACGATCTCCAATGCCTGTTCGCCGTTATCCGGTTGCGAGATGAGCAGGTCTTCCACCTTTACGCCGAGCTTCTGTGCGTACTGCGGATCGAGCGCGTGTTCCGCATCGATGAAAGCGGCGGTGCCGCCCAGTTTTTGCATCTCGGCGATGACTTGCAGAGTCAGCGTTGTTTTACCCGAAGATTCGGGGCCGTAGATCTCGATGACGCGACCGCGCGGCAGGCCGCCGACGCCCAGTGCGATGTCCAATCCTAGCGAACCGGTCGATACCACCTGGATATCGCGCGCCACATCGTGCTCACCCAAACGCATGATGGAACCCTTGCCGAATTGCTTCTCGATCTGGCTCAGTGCTGCTGCGAGTGCCTTGCTTTTGTTCTCATCCATTTTTGTCTCCTTGAAAATTGATGGGCGGATTGTGGCACACCCTTTTCGAGTTGTACAGAACGTTCGTTCTTTTTTTATTCAGGCGGTTTTTGTGAGGGTTTTCAGACTATCCAGTACGCCCTGCAAGGCGATCTGGACGGATTGGGAGCGCACTGCGGTGCGGCCTCCCGCCAATAGGTGACAGCGCACAAGCACTTCGCCGCCATTCAACGCCCACGCGAACCACACCGTACCCACCGGCTTATCGGTGGTGCCCCCACCCGGCCCGGCGATACCGCTGACCGCCACGGCGATGTGCGCATGACTGCGTACCAATGCCCCTGCCACCATCTCGCGCACGGTCGCCTCGGACACTGCGCCGTGAACGTCCAGCGTGCTTTGACGCACACCCAACATCTCGACTTTCGCCGCATTAGCGTAGGTGACAAAACCGCGCTCGAACCACGCCGAACTGCCCGCGATATCGGTCACGGCTTGCGCCACCCCGCCACCGGTACACGACTCCGCCGTCGCCAGCATCATGCCGTGTGCTTTTAACGCTTCACCGACTTGAGTGGCAAGAAAATCCATCAGAGACCGCGAGCGAGATCGTTCTGTATGTCGATGACCGCTTCCAACCCTACCGCGATGCGAATCAAACCTTCGCTGATGCCTGCTGCCGCACGAGCCTCGGGCGTGATGCGCGCATGAGTCGTCGTCGCCGGATGTGTGATGGTGGTCTTGGTATCGCCCAGATTCGCTGTTATGGAAAGCATCTTGGTATTGTCGATCACCTTCCATGCCGCAGCCTTGCCGCCCTTCACCTCGAATGCCACGATGCCGCCGCCAGTCTTCTGCTGCTTCATCGCCAGCGCATGTTGCGGATGGGACGGCAGGCCTGGGTAGAACACGCGCGCCACATTGGGTTGTTTCTCCAGCCATTGAGCCAACTGCAAGGCGTTGGCGCTGTGCACATCCATGCGCAACTTCAGCGTCTCCAGTCCCTTCAAAAACACCCATGCGTTGAATGCGCTCATGGTCGGCCCTGTGGTGCGCAGGAAACCATACACAGGTTCCATCAGCTTCTTACTACCCAGCACCGCGCCGCCCAACACACGACCTTGTCCGTCGATGTATTTGGTGGCGGAATGGATGACGATATCCGCGCCCAATTCCAAGGGGCGTTGCAGGATGGGCGTGCAGAAGCAGTTGTCCACGGCCAACAATGCGCCACAACTTTTCGCCACCGCAGCGATGGCCGCGATGTCGGATATCTCGGTGAGCGGATTGGACGGTGTCTCCAAAAAGAATATCTTGGTATTAGCACGCACAGCGGCTTTCCACTCGTTCACATCAGTTGCCGAGACGTAAGTTGTCTCCACACCGAATTTCTTGAAGTAGTTGTTGAACGTATTGGTAGTAGCACCGAACAGACTCTGCGACGCCACAATGTGGTCGCCCGCCTTCAGATGCGCCATGCAGGTCGCCAAGATGGCGGACATCCCCGAGGCGGTCGCCACACATTGCTCGGCGCCTTCCAAGGCAGCAAGGCGCTGCTCGAACATGGTGACCGTAGGATTAGTGAAGCGCGCGTAGATATTGCCGGGCTCTTCGCCGATGAAACGTTTCGCCGCTTGCTCAGCGGTGTCGAACACAAAACTGGACGTCAGGTATAACGCCTCACTGTGTTCATGGAACTGGCTGCGCTCGATACCCGCGCGTACTGCCAGTGTTTCTAGTTGATAGTTGTCATCCGACATGTTCGCTCCTCAAAACAAAAACCCGGAAAGCTTAGCGCCAAACCGGGTTCTTCCCGCTTTAGCTGTATTTGTAATGCGCCCGCAAGCTGTTCCTCAAATCGGCGCAGACGGAAAGTAGCACCGCCTACCAGACATCGTCAACCTACATCGAGGAAGCCGCCATCGCAAGATCGAGTTCCAACTGGTCTTCTTCCGGCTCGACTTCCTTGGCACTACCGTGACGAGCAGACTCGACCTCGTTCAGATATTCGGGCGTGATGTCGCCAGTGATGTAACAACCATCAAAGCAGGAGGTGTCGAACACCCTCAATGCCGGATTGGCTTTGATGACCGCCGCCTTCAAATCATCCAAGTCCTGATAAATCAATCGATCAGCGCCGATCTCGTGACAGATCTGCTCATCGGTACGGCCGGTGGCGATCAGTTCACGGCGCGACGGCATATCGATGCCGTACACGTTGGGGAATTTCACAGGAGGCGCAGCAGAGGCGAAGAACACTTTGCGCGCACCGGCATCACGCGCCATCTGCACGATCTCGCGGCTGGTCGTGCCGCGCACGATGGAGTCATCCACCAGCAACACGTTCTTGTCCTTGAACTCCATGCCGATAGCGTTGAGTTTTTGGCGCACCGATTTCTTGCGCATCGCCTGTCCCGGCATGATGAAGGTGCGGCCGATGTAGCGGTTCTTCACGAAACCTTCGCGGAACGGGATGCCGAGATGATTCGCCAATTGCAAGGCGCTCGGGCGGCTGGAGTCAGGGATGGGGATGACCACATCAATGCCGTGATCCTTCCACTCGCGTTTGAGTTTTTCCGCCAGATACTCGCCCATGTACAAACGTGTCGCATAGACAGAGATGCCATCCATCACTGAATCGGGGCGTGCGAAGTAGACATACTCGAAGATGCACGGATTGAGTTGCGGTTTGTCTGCGCATTGCTGGCTGTGGAAGTTCGCGTGCAGGTCGATGAACACCGCTTCGCCCGGTGCGATGTCACGCAGGAATTTGAAGCCTAGTGTGTCCAGCGCAACCGATTCCGACGCGACCAGATACTCGACGCCCGCATCCGTTTGATTGCTACCCACCACCAATGGACGGATACCGTGCGGATCGCGGAAGGCGATCAATCCGTAACCGGAGATCATCGCCACCACCGCATATGCGCCCTTCACGCGACGATGCACGCCTGCGATGGCGGCGAATATCTTTTGCGGGTCGAGCTTGTAACCGGTGGCGGTGGCTTGCAGCTCATGCGCCAGCACATTGAGTAGCACTTCCGAATCGGAACCGGTATTGATGTGACGCAAGTCTTGCTGGTACATCACTTTGCGCAGTTCGTCGGTATTGGTCAGATTGCCGTTGTGGCCGAGCACGATACCGAACGGCGAGTTCACATAGAACGGTTGCGCCTCGTTGTGATCGACCGAAGAACCTGCGGTTGGGTAGCGTACATGCGCGATACCGGCATTGCCTTTGAGAGCGCGCATGTTGCGTGTGCGGAACACGTCGCGCACCAAGCCGTTGCCCTTATGCAAATTAAACGTTCTGCCTTCCAAGGTGGCGATGCCCGCCGCGTCCTGCCCGCGATGTTGTAGCACTTGCAAACCGTCATACAACAACTGGTTCACCGGTGTGTTCGAAATCACTCCAAGAATGCCGCACATATTCGTTCCCGTTTTTTCGTGAGATTGTTCTGACTAATTCCGTAATGCGCCTTCGGGCACATAGTTCTTTGCGTAAAGCGCGGCATCCAACAATGGCTTGCTCGACCACGCATTTTTCCACCAAGTTTCTTGCGGCAGTTTGGTCAACCCGCCCAGCCAGACCAATGCCAGTACGACCAATACACCGCGCAATGTTCCAAATATCGCACCGAACTTGCCGTCCATTCCGGACAGTCCGGCGAACTTCGCCAGTTTCGCCATGAACCAAGCCGAGATGGAAGCGATGATCAGCGTCACGATGAACACGGCTGCGAATGCCACAGAAGCACGCAAACTGACCGAGCCGACCGCATCAGGGATGTAGGGGATCAATTGTGCCGAGAACGACACCGCGACCACATACGCCACACCCCACCCGATCAACGAGAACAACTCGTACATAAAACCGCGCCACCAGCCCAGCAATGCCGAAAGCGCGATGACGATGATAACGGCGATATCGAACCCGGTCATCGGGCTTTATTCCAGATTGACCACGTTTGGATGTAGCCCCAATTTTTCCAGCTTTGCCTTGATCTTGTCTGCGGCCTCACGCGTCGGATAACTTCCCACACGCACGCGCACCATGTTGCCCGCCTTCTCTGTATAGACATGGAAGCCTTCTTTGCCCAGCTTGGCATTCATCTGCTTGGCGGCATCCGCATTGGAATAGGCACCGACCTGTACCACCCAGCCTGTCTTGGGCGTAGGTTTGGCCTCGACTTTGGGTTTCGCTTCCGCTTTAGGTTTAGCCTCGACCTTTGGCTTGGCTTCCATCTTGGGTGCTGGCGCGACTGGCTCGGCACTCACCGCAGATACGACAACAGGTGATACCACAGGCTCGGCTACAGGAGCAGCACTGACCGCCGAGACCGCTACAGTTTCGGCAACGGGAGCACTGGCTGCTTGCGGAACAAGAGGCGCCACTTTGTCCTTATCGGGGATACGCAACTCGATGTCGTTGGCCGTGGTCGGAGAAGGTTCATCATCGAACACCATGGGCAAGAAGATCACAATGGCAAGCACCAAGGCCACCGCACCGATCAGGCGGCGGCGCGCCTGACGTTTCAGGTTGGATTCTTCTTCTGTTGAAATGTGTTTTGCCATTGCGAAATATCGGGAAGGTCAACTACTGCGCAAGCCGCGCGTCTGCATCACTTCCGCCACCGTATAGAATGATCCGAAGGCCGCGATTCTACACTCTCGACACGGTGCGCGTAAGCGTCCAGTGCGGGAGAGAGTGTCGGGCGACTGCTCCCGCAAACGGCTGCTTTGCAGTAACGTGTCGCAGTCGCCATTTTCGCCTGCGCGTTTGCTCGCCTCATGCAGTGACTCGGCGATGGAATCGCAGACCACCACCTCCCCACGCACCCCACTATTCTTGAGGATTTGCGCCAGCTCGGCGGCAGTCGCCCCGCGCGGCGCGTCTATGCCCGCCACCAGCCACACATCGATCTGTGCATCCAGCGCC
>JARCRR010000183.1 GCA_029850565.1 Gallionella sp.
CTGCTTGGATGGGCGTCATCGTGCGATATTCAAGTTGATCTAATATCGCCAACATCGCGGGGGCGAGCGGGAGTTCGCCGAATGAACGTCCTGTAGCCTTGTTTGACAATGTCGCCACGGCTGGAGTTGAATTTGTCATGCGCGCTGTTCACCGCTTTCACGGCAACCTCATTATTCGTTTTTCGTAGAAACAAAAAGCGACCCAAAGGTCGCTTTTCGCTTGTTGCCTATTTCTTTACTTACTTAACGATCGCGTTCAATTCGCCTTTAGCGTAGCGTGTCGCCATCGCGTCCAGAGAGATCGGCTTGATCTTTCCGGCCTGGCCTGCAGAGCCGAATGCTTCGTAACGTGCCACACAGATCGCCTTCATCGCCTTGGTGGTCTCAGCCAAGAACTTGCGTGGATCGAAGTCCTTAGGATTCTGCGCCAAGTAGCGACGTGTCGCGCCGGTGGAAGCCATGCGCAGGTCGGTATCGATGTTCACTTTGCGCACGCCGTGCTTGATGCCTTCGACGATCTCAGCGACTGGTACACCGTATGTCTGCGGCATCGCACCACCGAATTGGTTGATGACTTCCAGCCATTCTTGAGGAACGGAGGAGGAACCGTGCATCACCAAGTGGGTGTTGGGGATACGTGCGTGGATCTCTTTGATGCGGCTGATGGCCAAGGTATCGCCTGTGGGCGGCTTGGTGAACTTGTACGCACCGTGGGAGGTACCGATGGCGATCGCCAAAGCGTCGACTTGTGTCAGCTTGACGAACTCAGCAGCTTCGTTCGGGTCGGTCAACAGCTGGTCGTGGCTCAGCACGCCTTCCGCACCGTGGCCGTCTTCCTTTTCACCATGGCCGGATTCCAAAGAACCCAAGCAACCCAGTTCACCTTCGACGGATACGCCGACTGCGTGAGACATTTCAACCACGCGGCGAGAGATGTTGACGTTGTATTCAAAAGAGGATGGTGTCTTGCCGTCGGTCATCAATGAACCGTCCATCATCACGCTGGAAAAACCGGAACGGATGGCATTGATACATACGCCTTCGGATGCGCCGTGGTCTTGGTGCATGACGACCGGGATGTGCGGATACATCTCGACGGCGGCTTCGATGAGGTGACGCAAGAAGGGTTCACCAGCGTACTTACGTGCGCCAGCGGAACCTTGCATGATCACTGGGCTGTTGCATTGATCAGCCGCTTCCATGATCGCTTTGACTTGTTCCAAATTGTTCACGTTGAACGCGGGCAAGCCATAGCTGTGCTCGGCAGCGTGATCGAGAAGTTGACGCAGGGATACGAGTGCCATATTTCCTCCTGATTAAAATAAATTACGAATCGTTTCGGTGTTGCAGTTTAGTTTCTATACGTGTCGCGCTCAACCACTTAGACTTTACGGTGATCACCCACACGCACGATCTTCATCGTATTGGTATGACCCGCCTTGCCCACGGCTTCACCCACCGTTATCACGATCATGTCGCCATCATGAACCCAACCTTTGTCTACCAATGTTTGCTCGGCATTGAGCAATTCATGTGATTGATCTTTGGCTGTAGAGTGGAACACAACAGGGTGTACACCGCTGAACAAAGTGACCTTGGTCAGTGTTTCCGGCACGGGTGTCAATGCAAAGATGGGCACCCCCGAACTCATGCGAGACATCCACAACGGGGTGGAACCAGATTGTGTCAACGCCACAATCGCTTTGACCTTGAAATGGGAAGCCGCGAACAACGCCGACATAGCGATAGATTGATCGATACGTGAGAATTTTTGGGCGTCGGGTCGACGATCTATCACATTAAGTTCATCTTCGCGTTCCGCATTCAGGCAGATTCGAGCCATCGCTTCGATGGTCTCAACCGGGTAATCACCCACGGCGGTCTCCGCCGACAGCATCACGGCATCGGTACCATCCAACACGGCGTTAGCCACGTCAGACACCTCTGCACGCGTCGGGATGGGGTTAGTGATCATCGACTCCATCATCTGGGTTGCGGTGATGACGAGCTTGTTACGAGCTCGCGCCATCTTGATCATCTTCTTTTGCAAACCGGGAACTGCCGCATCGCCGACCTCGACACTCAAGTCGCCGCGAGCAACCATGATGGCATCCGAAGCATCGATAATCTCGGCCAGAACCGGGATCGCTTCCGCACGTTCGATCTTGGCCAGTACCAAGCTCTTCCCGCCCGCCGCATGCATCAACTCACGCGCCAGTTTCATGTCGTCTGCACAGCGCGGGAAAGACACGGCCAGATAGTCCGCCTTGATCAGCGCAGCCGTCTTGATGTCTTCCTTGTCTTTGTCGGTCAGCGCGGGTGCGGTCAATCCGCCGCCTTGGCGATTGATGCCTTTGTTGTTGGACAACACGCCTCCGCGTACCACGACGCAATGTACTTCCGGACCTTTGACGCCGGTGACGTGGAATTCCAGCATACCGTCGTTCAACAATAGAACCGTGCCTACATCAACGTCATTGGGCAATTCTTTGTAATCCAAACCGACGCGTTCCTGATTGCCCAAACCATCTAATGTGGCATCCAGAATAAAGGCATCGCCCTTGTTCAGAATGATTTTGTCGTTTACGAATTTACGTACACGGATCTTCGGTCCTTGCAAATCCGCCAAGATACCCACGGTACGGCCTACTGCCGCCGCTGCCGCACGTACGGTATCTGCACGCTTCATGTGATCTTGAGCTGAGCCGTGAGAAAAATTCATCCGCACCAGATCGACTCCGGCGCGGATCATTGCCTCAAGGACTTTTTGATCGCTGGAAGCAGGTCCCAGCGTTGCAACTATTTTTGTTCTACGCAGCATGTGATTCCTAGTTGATTATGACTTTGCGCGTTCTTCCAGAATCGCCACGGCTGGCAATGTCTTGCCTTCGAGGAACTCCAGGAATGCGCCGCCTGCGGTGGAGATGTAAGACACCTTGTCATAGATGTCGTACTTCTGGATCGCAGCGATGGTGTCACCGCCGCCTGCCAAGGTGAATGCCTTGGTATTAGCGATCGCCATTGCGATAGTCTTGGTGCCTTCGCCGAATTGATCGAACTCGAACACGCCGACTGGACCGTTCCAAACCACGGTGCCTGCCTTCATGATGATGTCAGCCAGCTCTTGTGCAGACTTAGGACCGATATCGAAGATCATTTCATCTTCAGCAACGTCCTTAGCGTCCTTCAAGATCGCTGGGGTGTTCTCGTTACCCGGAACGAAAGGAGCTGCCTTACCCACGACGACGTCAGTTGCGATGGGGATAGACGCTCCGCGAGCAGTCATCTTGGCGATCAAAGCTTGTGCGGTTGGCACCAGATCGTTCTCGCACAAAGACTTGCCCACTGGGTGACCTGTCGCTTTGAGGAAGGTGTTGGCAATACCACCACCAACCACCAATTGTTCGCATTTCTCAGACAACGATTCCAACACGGTCAGCTTGGTCGACACTTTCGAACCGCCGACGATGGCAACCATAGGACGTGCCGGGCTCAACAATGCTTTGGTCAGCGCTTCCAACTCTTCAGTCAACAAGATACCCGCAGCAGCAACGGGCGCGAACTTCGCTACGCCGTGTGTCGACGCTTCAGCGCGGTGAGCCGTACCGAATGCGTCCATAACGAATACGTCGCACAGCGCGGCGTATTTCTTAGCCAGCTCGTCGGTGCTCTTCTTTTCGCCCTTGTTGAAGCGACAGTTCTCCAACAGAACCAATTCGCCTTCAGCGACTTGGAAACCGCCATCGGTCCAATCTTTGATTAGGCGTACTGGTTTACCCAGCTTGTTGGCGATGCAATCGGCCACTGGTTTGAGAGAGTTCTCTTCGGAATAGACACCTTCTTCTGGACGACCCAAGTGGGAAGTCACCATCACTTTTGCACCGGCCTTCAGCGCAGCATTGATGGTTGCCATAGAGGCGGTGATACGTGCATCGGAAGTTACTTTGCCGTCTTTGACGGGCACATTCAGATCGGAGCGGATGAGGACGCGTTTACCCTTCAGCGCCAGATCGGTCATTTTGATCACAGACATGATTTTTCCTTTGAACTAAGTGAAAAGGGCTGGCATTGCCAGCCCTGAACGAGGCGAATTACTTAGCGACGTGACGAACCAAACGCATCAGGTTGCAGGTATAGCCATACTCGTTGTCATACCAAGCGACCACTTTGACGAAGGTCGGATCCAAAGCGATGCCTGCTTCTGCATCGAATACGGAAGGTTGTGGGCAACCACGGAAGTCGGTGGAAACCACCTTCTCGTCGGTGAAACCCAACACGCCCTTCAATGGGCCGTTTTCGGAAGCCGCCTTCATCGCCGCAACGATCTCAGCGTAAGTCGCTGGCTTGTTCAACTCAACTGTCAGGTCGACTACGGATACGTCGGATGTCGGTACGCGGAAAGCCATACCAGTCAGTTTCTTGTTCAGTTCTGGAATCACCACGCCAACGGCTTTAGCTGCGCCGGTGGAAGAGGGGATGATGTTTTCCAAGATACCGCGGCCACCGCGCCAATCTTTGTTGGATGGGCCGTCAACTGTCTTTTGTGTCGCAGTTGCAGCATGAACAGTAGTCATCAAGCCACGCTTGATGCCGAAGGTGTCATTCAACACCTTAGCGACTGGTGCCAGACCGTTCGTTGTGCAAGATGCTGCAGAAACGATGTTCTCGCCTTTGTATGTGTCGTGGTTCACGCCGTACACGAACATCGGTGTGTCGTCCTTGGAAGGAGCGGATTGAACGACCTTCTTCGCGCCTGCATTGATGTGTGCCTGGCAAGTGTCCTTGGTCAGGAAGAAACCGGTACACTCGATGACGATGTCCGCACCCACTTCGTTCCACTTCAGATTTGCCGGATCGCGTTCAGCTGTCAGGCGGATCTTCTTGCCATTCACCACCAGATTGTTGCCGTCCACCTTCACATCACCGTTGAAGCGGCCGTGCACGGAGTCATACTTCAGCATGTACGCCAAGTAGTCTGGCTCGAGCAAGTCGTTGATCGCAACGACTTCGATCTCAGGGAAATCTTTAGCTGCTGCACGGAACACCATACGACCGATACGGCCGAAACCATTGATACCAACTTTGATAGCCATTGTCTTCTCTCCCGTTTTAGTAATTAAAAATTATGTCTTACAGCACGCTCTTGACTGCCTTCACCACATTCTCCACGGTGAAACCAAAGTGTTTGAACAATTCCGGTGCAGGAGCGGATTCGCCGAAACAATCCATACCGATCACCACGCCATCCAGTCCGACATATTTGTACCAACCACCGGTCACACCCGCCTCAACGGAAACGCGCTTCACACCCTTGGGCAACACGCTATCCTTGTAAGCTTGGTCTTGCTTGTCGAATACGTTTGTTGATGGCATGGAAACCACACGCACGTTGATTCCCTCTGCAGCCAATGCAGCTTGTGCTTTGTTAGCGAGGTCGACTTCAGAGCCTGTAGCGATAATGACCGCTTGCGGCTTACCGCCCGCCGCATCGCTCAGCACATAGCCACCCTTGCGGATATTGGCAATCTGAGCCGCATCGCGTTTTTGGAATTGCAGGTTCTGACGGCTGAAGATCAAGCTGGAAGGACCATCTTTGCGCTCGACAGCAGCAACCCAGCTCACTGCGGATTCGACGGTGTCGCAAGGACGCCATGTCTCCATGTTGGGGATGTAACGCAGGGTTGCGGTTTGCTCGACCGGTTGGTGGGTCGGGCCATCCTCGCCCAGACCAATGGAGTCATGGGTGAACACATAGATCACACGTTGCTTCATCAATGCCGACATGCGCAACGCATTACGTGCGTACTCGGAGAACATCAGGAAGGTACCGCCGAACGGCAATAGACCACCGTGCAAAGCCATGCCGTTCATGATATGAGACATACCAAATTCGCGCACTCCGTAGCTGATGTAGTTGCCGGGTTTCTTGCCGCTCACGTGATGCGCGCCTGTCCAGTTGGTCAGGTTGGAACCTGTCAAGTCGGCGGAACCGCCCAAGAATTCCGGCAGTGCGGGCTGCAACGCATTGATTGCATTCTGCGAAGCTTTGCGTGTCGCAATGGTTTCACCTTTTTCGTTGATCTGTGCGATCACTTTGGCAGCGTGGTCTGCCCAATTGGCAGGCAGTTCGTTCTTGGTACGACGGATGAACTCAGCCGCCTCTTTCGGATAAGCCGCCTTGTATTCGGCGAACTTGTTGTTCCATAACTTTTCCAGGCCCTCGCCCTTGGTGCGTGCATCCCATGCCTCATACACATGCGCGGGAATCTCGAACGGCGGGTAGTTCCAACCGATGTGTGCACGAGTTGCGGCAACCTCGGCATCGCCAAGCGCGGCACCGTGTACATCATGCGTGCCTTCTTTGTTTGGCGAACCTGCACCGATGATCGTTTTACAGCAGATCAGTGTAGGCTTATCGGTAACGGCTTTAGCGGCTTTGATCGCCGCATCGATTTCTTCACTGTCGTGACCTTGCACATTTGCGATGACATGCCAGCCGTAGGCTTCGAAACGCTTTGGCGTGTCATCGGTGTACCAGCCGTCAATATGACCATCGATCGAGATGTTATTGTCATCCCAAAATGCGATCAACTTGCCCAACCCCCAAGTTCCTGCAAGTGCGCAAGACTCGTGAGAGATGCCTTCCATCATGCAACCATCGCCCATGAAAACATAAGTATAGTGATCGACGATCTCGTGACCGGGCTTATTGAATTCTGCGGCCAATAATTTTTCTGCCATCGCCATGCCCACTGCATTGGTGATGCCTTGTCCCAATGGACCTCCGGTGGTTTCTACGCCATCGGTATAACCATATTCAGGGTGGCCAGGAGTTTTGGAGTGCATTTGACGGAAGCGTTTCAATTCTTCGATCGGCAAATCGTAACCGGACAGATGTAACAACGCATAAACCAGCATAGACCCGTGGCCATTGGACATCATGAAGCGGTCGCGGTTAGGCCATTTCGAATTGGCCGGGTTGTGACGCAGATGGCGATTCCACAACACATCGGCAATCTCTGCCATGCCCATTGGTGCTCCGGGGTGACCGGAATTTGCCTTCTGAACAGCATCCACTGCCAGCATGCGAATCGCGCCGGTGATGTCATTAAATTTTGGTGGGGTTACGTTGCGCGCTGCTGACATTTCCAATCTCCTCCGAAGAAACTTACTGAATTGAGCACAGGTTTATTGCATTTGAGGCGGACGATTATGCCTCAACGGCGGGGGTTAGGGCAACCTGAGCATATCCCTCCGCTTTACTATGGAACCTTACAACTTGTCTTCGCCGCCTTTTTTCGGGGGTTTTATGCCCAGCTGTTTGAGTTTGCGATATAGATGGGTGCGCTCGATTCCAATTTTATCCGCGACTTCCGCGATGTTTCCTGCCGAGTTGTTGATGTGATGATTCAGGTACACATAATCGAACTGCTCCCTTGCCTCTCTGAAGGGCACCTCAAGATCGATCTCGATTTTCGATTTACCATCTTCTGCGACAGCGCTTTCTTGAGTTGTCGGCTCGATAAGTGGAACAAGAGCACTCTGTTGCAAGACATGCGCTACCGTTGCCAACAATTTTTTCAGCGCTATGGGCTTTTCTAAGAAATCGGAAGCCCCGATACGAGTCGCTTCGAGCGCAGTCTCTATGGTGCCGTGCCCCGACATCATGATGACGGGCATGGTCAGTTTCCCTTTCGCCACCCATTCTTTTAATAACGTCAGGCCATCCGTGTCTGGCATCCAGATATCCAGCAACACAATATCCGGTGAATGTTGTTCAAGCAATGTCCGCGCTTGCGCCGCATTTTCTGCGAGATAGACGCCATACCCTTCGTCGAACAGGATCTCGGACAGCAACTCTCGAATACCGCCTTCATCATCCACGACCAATACATTCTTTGTTGTCATCACACCACCCCGATCTTTTCTTCCAACAAGGGGAGCCATATGCTGACACATGCCCCTCCCTGCGGTTGGTTATCTATGGAAATCTTACCGCCGTGTTCTTCCACGATCTTTTTAACGATAGGTAGACCCAAGCCGGTTCCCCTTGGCTTGGTTGTCATATAGGGCTCGAAGGCTTTTGCCAACAGATGTTCCGGAAAGCCGCTGCCATTGTCAGCGATAGTTAGATTGATCCTGCCTTCCGGTGTGTTCGCGGTAGAAAGGATGATCTGCCGCCGCTCGGTCTGCTGCAGTGCATCGTGTGCATTCTGCAACAAGTTGTGTACGACCTGCCTCAACCGCGTTGCGTCTCCATCGATCATTGTACGATCAGCATTCAACCTCAATGTGATCGGACTGCTGTTCGCCTCATAAAGTCCCATCACCTCCGTGACCAGTTGATGGACATCCAACTGAACCAGTTTGGGTGCAGGAGCGCGAGCGTAATCAGCAAAATCTGTCACCATGTTTTTCATAGCAGCGACTTGGCTGACGATGGTCTGGGTCGCGCGCTCCAATAGTTGCGCGTCTTTTTCTTCCAGCTTGGCAGATAGCTTATGTTGCAAACGCTCAGCGGAAAGTTGAATGGGCGTGAGCGGGTTCTTGATCTCATGTGCGAGACGCCGCGCGACCTCGCCCCATGCGGCTTGTCTTTCCGCTTGAAGCAAATGCGTGATGTCATCGAATACCACGACATGGCCTTTTTCGGATTCTGTGGTGAGTCGAGTCCCGCTCATCAACAAGACCTGATCACCATTCTTGCTGCTGCGCTCGATCTGGCGCTTCCATGCAGTATCTTGAGCCGTTTCCAGTCCCTGTCTGACCGCCTCAATGAAGGGGCGCAGTAATACATGGTCATCCCACAATGTCTGCAGATTCTTGCTATTCATCTCCTGTAGCGATACGCCCAATATTTGACTCGCGCTCGCGTTGGTCGATCGCAGATTGTGTTGTTCGTCCAGCACCAACACGCCTGACGATAGGTGAGCCAGCACACTTTCCAAGTGGGCCTTTGCATCTTCCACCTGGCGTTGTTGTTGCTCGCCCAAGCTCTTTGCGGCCGACAGTTGAGAGGTCATCTGATTGAATAGTGCCGTCAACCCCCCCAACTCATCATTGCTTTGTACGGGGTAGCTACTGCTGAAATCACCCTTAGCTACGGCACGGGTACCTTCGGCCAGCGCGGACAATGGTGCGCTCAACCTCGCACTGAAGAAGAACGCCGCCGAGACTGCGCTCAGCACCACGATCAATAAAGATAATGTCAGTGTGATTCCGTAGAGGCGTTTCAATCCCACTCTGGACAAGGAAAGTTGTTGGTAATCGCCATACACTGACTGAACCGTTTCGGCGTCAGCCGCTAACTGTTTTGGAACGGGCTGGGCGAATTGCAACACGCGCTTTTCGTCAGTCCACGTCGAAGAATTAATTGGCACTAGAACACGCAGGATTAAGCTGTCATCTGGTAGCGCGTCAATCGTACTATAGTTTCCGCGCACCCATGCCTCTCTGACCATAGAGGTAGTCGGGGCTTCGATTTTGGTGTTTCGCTGTTTTCCTGCAATTGCCAATAATTTTCCGTCGTTGCCGAACACTGCGGCCTCTTGTACGCCGCCCTCGGCGATGAAACGCGCCAGAGTATCGCCATGCCTGCCAGGTTCTTGTTCAGCCAAGATCAGCGCAATGAACTGACCTTTTTTACCCAACTCATCTAGGCCGTTCTGCAAAGTACTACGCGCCAGATTCAGGCCGCCCTCCAATGCCTTTTCCACACGCACATCGAACCATGACTCGATGCTTTTGCCGAGGAACTGGACCGATACGGCATACATCAACACGCCAGGAAGGACTGCGATCAAGATAAAAAAGACGGCCAAGCGCAATGTCAATTTTGCGCCATACACCTTCTGCCGCAGCTTGACCCGCAATTGCCAGAATTGATATGCGACAAGCACGGTCAAGCCGATCGCCAAAACACCGGTCAGGATCAATACCGTGAAATAGTTGCGCGATAACAGATCGGTGTCCGCACTGATACTGGAGAGCATGTATAGCAACACCGCCCCAGCCACGCCGCAGATAAGGATCAGATATTTCATTGCTGCCCCTCGCTTCCAGGTGCTTCCGGGCTGATGTCCCAATGGTATAGCTTGGACTCCACACTCCATTGGTCGTTAGTCAACGCATTGACTTGCAGCGGCTTGGGCAGCTGTGTCAGATCGAGCCGCATCGTAGCGGTCGCCCCGATCTGGCTGTTCTTTTTGGTAAAGCGGGAAATGTAGCCGCCTCCTGAGTTATCCAAGAGGCCGACCGGGATTGGAGGAGACGTCTGGTAGCCGACCGCACGCAAAGCATCCTTGAGCTCGAAGAAACTTTGGAACAACCCACCGCGCGAGAGGCGATATTGTCGCGTCAGGGTGTTGTAGCTAAGCTTGGTGGTCTGTTCAAAACTTTCGATGTCGGTATCCAACCAATACCAGCGCGAACGATGAACGGCCAGTTCGCTCACGAAATACAAAGTGACACCCCGCTTGAGTGCTTCCTCGACGCTCGAAGGCAACACGATCTTGAAATCGGCTGTGAGCCGATAGCCTTCTTCCGTCAGCCTCGCTTCGACTTTATTGACCTCGATACCCTCGGCGATTGCCGCCGACGCGAAACAGATACAACAGAGAAGGCCTGCTGCCCTGAAAAGGGTCTTAATTGTGTTTGTGCAGCAACGCATAAAAGAATCCATCGTGCTGTTCGTTTGGCAACAATTGCCCCGTTGGCGCAACCTCTGCGAGCAAAGTTATTTGCTCGTGGGACGCTTCAGTATGGTTCGCCAAAAACCGTTCGATCACGTGTTGGTTCTCTCTCGCAAAAACAGAACACGTGGAGTAGAGCAATCTACCACCGTTATCCAGCAGCGACCACAGTGCTTCCAATATCTGTGCCTGTTGTTTGGCGAACGACTCGATGTCGGCAGGGCGACGCAACCATTTGATGTCAGGATGGCGGCGCACCACACCTGAAGCAGAACAGGGCACGTCGGCAAGGATGCGCTGGAACGGCTTGCCATCCCACCAATCGTTCGGTGTCGCTGCGTCGCCACAGATCACCTGAGCTTTCAAACGAAGTCGTTGCAGATTTTCGCGTACACGGGTAAGACGTTGTTCTTCTTTATCCAGTGCAAGCAATTCGATATCGGCCATTTCCAACAGATGTGCCGCTTTGCCGCCGGGAGCTGCACAAGCATCTAGCACACGCATCCCCGGGCTGACCTGCAACAAATGGGCTGCATATTGAGCACCTGCGTCCTGCACCGACACCCAGCCTTCGGCGAATCTCGGTAAACGCTCGATTCCTACCGGGATTTCCAAGACCAGCGCATTCGGCTCAACCACCCTTGCGGCGATATCTTGGGTTTTCAGTAGCGCAAGATATTCGATTGCTGTGGTGTACCTTGCATTGACTCGCAAGGTCATCGGTGGGTGTTGATTGCCCGCTTCCAGAATGCCTTGCGCCTTTTCGCCATACTGCTTCTTCAATGCATCTATCCACCATTGCGGATAAGAATATCTGCTCGCATCGTCACGGTCGGCGGCGGCTAGCAACGGCTCACGTTGACGTAAGAAGTTTCGCAGCACAGCATTGATCAATCCACCAGATCTTGGGTTGAGCCGTTTCGCCGCGCTCACGGCTTGGTCTACGATCACATATTGTCCCGCCTTGGTAAATTCGAGCTGGTACAACGCAATCAATAAAAGATGCTGTATCAGAGGATCACGTGCGGGATGTTCCATCAGTCGGTCACGTATAAACGCAAGTTTCCCGTAGTGGCGCAAGGCGCCGTAACACAGGTCTTGCAATGCCCCTCTCTCTTGAGCGGTGAACAACGGATGCTGGCGCAAACTCTCCGACAACACCTGATTCAAGTTGCGCCCTTCAAAGACGCTGATGACGATTCTGGCTGCTTCGAGTTGGATATGTTGCATGATCAACGCGCGCCGAAGCGATCACCTGTCTTGATCGGGAAGCTTTGCATGAACTGTGCGACTGGCAACGCTTTCCCCCCCGGTTTTTGCATAACTTCGATGCCCAAGGCACCCTTACCGCAAGCGACCCAGATGCATTCTTTATCGATGGCTAGAACGGTACCGGGAACCTCCGTTCCCGAACCCTCCTGATGTACGCGAGCGCGAATGATTTTGATCGGTGTATCGCCCATCATTGTGTGCGCCACAGGAAAAGGATAGTAGCCACGCACTGCACAATCCAGTTGTGCTGCATCAGAAATCCAATTGAGCAAGGCTTCGCTCTTACTCAACTTGGCCGCATAGGTGGCCAGTTGGTCATCTTGTTTTTCCGGTCGCAGCTGCCGTTGCTCGACTTGCCGCAAAGTCTCGATGATCGCCTGCGCCCCCAATTCGGCGAGTTTGTCATGCAAGGTCTCCGCTGTATCGCGACCGGTTATCTCACAAGCCTTCTTCAACAACATGTCGCCCGTATCTAGGCCGACATCCATCTGCATGATGGTAATGCCCGTTTCCGCATCGCCGGCCAAGATGGCGCGCTGTATCGGTGCCGCACCACGCCAGCGGGGTAGCAAAGAAGCGTGTATGTTTAAACAACCATGCTTTGGTATTTGCAAAACAGCTTGCGGCAGGATCAAACCATATGCCGCAACCACCATCACGTCGGCGTTCAGTGTAGCGATCTCTTTTTGTACCTCTTCCGTTTTCAAAGTGGCGGGTTGCAATACTGGGATGCCGTGTTGTTGTGCCAGTTGTTTCACTGGGCTGGCCGTCAGTTGCATACCGCGTCCTGACGGACGATCCGGCTGCGTCAATACAGCCGCGACTTCATGCCTGCCTAACAACGCTTCTAGAGCATAGGCGGCGAAGGAAGGAGTGCCGGCAAAGAGGATTCTCACTGAGATATGCCGTTAAAGCGTCTCGCGGCGTTGCTTCTTAAGCTTGGCGCGGATGCGGGTTTGTTTGAGTTGAGACAGGTGCTCGACGAAAACCCGGCCCTGTAAATGATCTATTTCATGTTGGATGCACACTGCCAGCAACCCGTCGGCTTCCAATTTGAACTCCTTACCGTTCTCATCCAATGCTTTGACGACGACTCGCTCAGCGCGAGTGACTTTTTCGTAGATACCCGGGACGGAAAGGCAGCCTTCTTCGCTTTCCTCTTCGCCTTCTACATTCAGCAGTACGGGATTGATCAGTACTTTTAGATCGTTATGCTCTTCTGAGACATCAATTACGATTATGCGCTCATGCACATCGACCTGTGTCGCTGCCAAACCCACGCCGGGGGCGGCATACATCGTTTCGCCCATGTCTTTGATCAACCGGCGGGTCTCCTCGGTGATTGAAACAACCGGTTTTGCCACCTTATGTAAGCGAGGGTCGGGATACTGAAGAATCGGAAGAAGAGCCATAAATGCTTGCCAACTGAAGAGACTAGATGCAGAATTTAAACAGGTGCGCAAACTTTGCACCGCATTTCTTTACTTTGCTGGGGTTTTCCATGCGCAAGATTATATCGCTGATTTGTCTCCTGTTGCCCATCCTTGCCAGTGCCGACGAGTTACAAATCCGCGAAGACGCGCCAGACCGCCACATCGTGGTCAAGGGAGATACGCTTTGGGACATCTCCGCGAAGTTTTTCAAAGATCCTTGGAAATGGCCCCAGATATGGGCGCTGAATAAAGAAGACATCAAGGATCCGCATTGGATCTATCCGGGGAATGTCGTTTATCTGGATCGCAGTTCGGGCACGCTGACCGTAAATCAGCCTGCCGCAACACCGGAGACAACCACTCAGACACCCCCCGAGATTGTTGTAGCGTCAGGTACGCCCGGTGATGCGCAAAAACTTCAACCGAAGGCTCGGGTCGTTTCGCAGAACAGCGAAGCTATACCCGCCATTCCGTTGAGTGTGATTGGATCTTTCTTGAGTCGTCCCTTGGTTATCGAAAATGAAGAGCTGGAATCAGCTCCCAGACTAGTTGGCACCTACGAGCAGCGTACGCTACTCTCTAGTAACGATGTCGCCTATGCCAGCAATCTTCCTTCAGACAAGGGAGTCCAATGGCAGATATACCGCCCCAGCGTGACGTTTATCGACCCCGATACTAAAGAAGAGCTGGGACGGGAGGTGTTGTATCTAGGTGATGCGGTCGTAGAAAAATTTGGCGATCCAAGCACAATGCGTATCACCAAAGCAGTTTTAGAAATCAACAAGGATGATCATTTCGCACAAGCCACCTCCGGCTACTCAAACAATTTCTTACCTCATCCGCCCAGCACCAATATCAATGCCAAAGTGATTTCAGTCTATGGTGGTGTACAGCAAGCTGGACAGCGTGCTGTCATCACATTGAATAAAGGTCAGCGTGATGGGTTAGAAATCGGCCATGTGTTGGGAATCTACCAAAAAGGTGAGGTCATCAAGACAAAAGGGTGGTTCACACCCAACATCGTATTACCAGATGTTCGTTACGGTTTAGTACTCGTTTTCCGTGTATTCAATAAGGTTTCGTACGCCCTAGTAATGGAAACGAAACTGCCCGTTCAACTGCTGGATCGCGCGAGCACTCCAGAGTAAATGGCTTTAGACGCCTCACTCGCGTCCTGGCTCAAATTAAGCCAGATATCAGGACTGGGTAACGAAAGTTTGCGTCGCTTGCTGCAAGCTTTCGGTTCGCCCGACGCGGTTCTTGATGCCTCTGTATCATCCCTCTCACAACATGTAAGACCCGCGATCGCACAGGCGATCAAACAGGAAGCCGATAATTCTCTATTGGCAGCCATCGCTGATTGGCTGAATGATCCGCTCAACCGCATCATCACGCTGGCTGACACGGAATATCCGGAAGCATTGCTGAACATCACTGACCCCCCGTTGCTTTTGTATGTGAAGGGTCGGCTCGACTTGCTAAATGCGCGCTCACTTGCCATCGTCGGTAGCCGCAACTCGACCGCACAGGGTCTGCGCAACGCCGAAGCTTTTTCCAAAGCAGCTTCTGAATCAGGGTTGTGTGTCGTCAGCGGCATGGCGCACGGCATCGACGCAGCGGCACATAAAGGTGGTTTGCAGGGGACGGGTTCCAGCATCGCCGTTGTCGGCACCGGCTTGGATAAAGTCTATCCCGCCGCCAATCGCGAACTGGCCCATCAGCTAGCTCAACAGGGGACGATTATTTCTGAGTTTCCTCTAGGAACACCGCCGCTCGCTTCCAACTTCCCGCGACGCAATCGCATCATCAGCGGATTGAGTGAAGGCTGTTTAGTGGTTGAGGCATCGTTGCAGAGCGGCTCACTCATCACCGCTCGCATGGCCTTAGAGCAGGGGAGAGAAGTGTTTGCCATTCCGGGTTCGATCCACTCGCCGCAATCCAAGGGTTGTCACTCACTCATCAAACAAGGCGCGAAACTGGTGGAAAGTGCTCAGGACATTTTGGAGGAACTAGGTTTCGCCTCAAAAGA
>JARCRR010000184.1 GCA_029850565.1 Gallionella sp.
GATATCGATCGGATAAGTCGCTTTGGTTGGGGATATCTCGGGGTGGGAGGGATTAAGCCATTCGCATAAACCGATCAATAGGCGTTGGTCGAAATCGACGTCGTAGATCAGTGCCCGATCGGTATCCAGCGCCTCACTGACGACCTGTATCGTCTCTTCAAGGATAAGGGCGGGCACATGCTGCTCGACGACCGTCTTGGCGATCTTGTTGAGCGCATTGGAAAACACCAATTGCTGCCTCAACGCACCTTTCATTTGCTGTCGCGCAGTGGTGTCTTGCACGATACCGACACCGCCCACTATCCTCCCGTTCTCATCGCACGAAGAGGCACAGGTCATCTCGATCCATAAATCGGCATCGCTGAAGGTGGCGCGATATTGCCCTTCATAGTGACCGGTCTCGCCTTGCAACGCTTTGTTCAAGGCAGGCAGGACGATCCGATCCTTGAGCAACTTCATATCCAGACCGATCAAACCCTCGGGCGAGTTCTTCAATATCTCGGCGAACTTGTTGTTGCAATAGGTGATGACGAGTTTGGTGTCGTAATGAAAGATGCCCACCGGCGAATGTTCCAGCAGCAGACGATAGCGTTCCTTGCCCTCTTTTATCACCAACTCGCGCTCGACCGAATCGAGATGCAAAGTGATGTTCTCGACCATGCTCTTGTTGATGCTGCGCAGCAGCATCAACAAAAAGCCAAGATAAAGTACCGCCCCCGCGCCCATCGCCATTGTTGCTTCGTCGGAAAGCAAACGGATGCTGAGAGGCGCGAGCGCTGTGATCGAAAAGACAACGGCGCTCAACAGATCGGCCGAATTCGAGACGACACCCCCCGCCGTCAAACCCACCAGTATGAAGATCAAGAACTGTTGATGCTGCTGATCAGTTGCGGGATATAGGAAATAACCCGCCGAACCCCACACGACACCTGCCACCAGTACGCCGACACGCAGTTTATACAGTCTTGTTTGAGCAGCAGATAAATCGTCTTGCGGTGCGCGCTGGTAGGTACGGATAAGGGCAAGGCGCACAAATGAGACCAATACAATGAGCCCATACCAGACAAACAACGTACTTGCAGCAATCACTTCGCGCTGCATAAGCGCAACCACCGTCGCAAGCAGCACGCTGGTGATGATCGAGATCTTGCTCTCGGCGAGCAACCTCTGAACTTGTTTTGATTGTATCGCTGCGTTTTTGTCTGGCCTATTCATCACACACCACGCGGTTTTCGAACAACGACTTGCGATTGATGGGAGTCCCGCCCTGCAAGAACCAAGTCGGGATTATGCCCAAACGGGATTCTAACAATAGTTAAGATTTGTCAGCCGGACAAGGCAGCGAGCTATTTCTTGTCCACGCACAAACTCTCGCAGGGTACGCCGTCTTTGTTGCGATCCAGGGTCGTGACACCGCATTGCGTGAGATAAAGATGTGCTTCGTCGCACGTCGCCATCTGCGAACAGTAACGTTTCTTGCCGCACGCCGCATCGCCCGAAACGGCGGTGTCGGCCTGTTTGTGTTGCGGGGAAGCGTTGCCGGAGTGGTGCAGTTTGCGCCAGCTCCACGGTGCCTCAGGATCGGTCTGCGCCCACAGCCCGTGTCTCGACTGCTGTGCCTCCGCCTGCATCGCCAGATAACGCTTATCCGAATGGAAATGCGTGTTCTCCCATGCCATACCGCGTTTGATCTGCTCTTGATTGACGTTGACACCATCCACCGAGATCATGCCGATGACCCGCCCATATTGATCGACAGCTTGACTGTCTATGCGCACCGTCTTCTTGCCGACCATTTCCTGCAAGGATTCGCGTGACTGCTTGCCGAAGGCTTGGTCTTTTTCCGGCGCGTCGATATGGACCATGCGTACTTTGATCTTTTGCTTGCCCTTCAACACCATCACGGTGTCACCATCCATCACCATGATGACTTTCGCATCGAATGTCTCCGCCTGAGCATTCAACGCGACACAGCAAAGCAATGTGAGCAGCGTTCTCAAGTGAGTAGCGTTTTGATGAGGGCAAGGCACAGCAAGGCGTAGCCCGCCGCGAGGATGTCGTCGAACATGACGCCCAGCCCGCCGTGCCAATGCGAATCGAAATGGCGGATGGGTTGCGGTTTGACGATGTCGAAGAAACGGAACAGCGAGAAGGCGAGCAACTGCCAGAAGAAGCCCTCGGGGGTGAAGAACAACACCAGCATGAAGGCGACGATCTCGTCCCACACGATGCCGCCGTAATCACCCACTCCCAATTCTTTACCCGTCTTGTCGCACACCCACACGCCGATCGCGAACGCCCAGATGAGGACGAACAGGAACATCGCATCGCTCAATCTGGGGGCCAAGAACCAATACATGGGGAAGGCGACCAGCGTACCGACCGTACCCGGCCCTTTCCTTGTCAGCCCCGCGCCGAAGCCGAACGAGAGCAGATGCGCGGGATGGCTGAACAAGAACTTCCAGTCAGGTTGTATCTTTAACTCATCAGGCGAAGTGGTCATATCCACCTTTCTCTATCTTCATCTCTTTGCCCTCGCCGTCTCGCACGACACAATCTTGCCCAACGCGGATGTGGCCGATGCGCGTGAGCGGGAATTTGAGTTGCTCGGCGAGCGCGGCCAACACATCTCGCTGGCTCGCCGGTGCGGTGAAACATAGTTCGTAATCGTCGCCGCCGGACAACGCGCAACGCTGTGCGATGTCTTCCTCCACCCCGTCATCCACGATGGGCAGCAACTCAAGACTGATCTCAGCCCCGACGTGTGAGCGTTCCAATATGTGCCCGAGGTCAGCGATCAGACCATCCGAGATGTCGATGGCACTGTTGGCGATACCGCGCAGCACCAAGCCCAACGCGACACGCGGTTGCGGCTGATGCAACGCCTTCAGACACTCGTCGCGCACCTCGCCATAGAATTTGACCTTGCCTTGCAGGTTCGCCAAACCGAGGGCGGCCTGCCCCAGCTTGCCCGACACCCAGATGTCGTCTCCGATTTTGGCACCATCGCGGCGCAGCGCTTTACCGCGCGGCACTTCACCCATGATGGTGACGCAAAGATTGAGCGGCCCGCGCGTGGTGTCGCCCCCGATAAGCTCGACCCCGTTGTCATCTGCTAGGGAAAAGAAGCCCTCGCTGAAACGTTGCAGCCAATCTTCATCGACGCTCGGCAGTGATAATGAAAGCGTCGCCCAGCGCGGCACTGCCCCCATCGCCGCGAGGTCGGAAAGATTCACTGCAAGTGTCTTGTGTCCCAGCTGGAACGGATCGGTATCGGCAAAGAAGTGCGTGCCGCTCACCAGCATGTCGGTGGAGACGACAAGCTCTTTGCCCTCTGACACACGAAGCAAAGCAGCATCGTCTCCCACACCAAGTTCAGCGCTCGGAGTGGGATGGGTGAAATATTGATGAATGAGATCGAATTCCGACATGCGTCAAAACCGAGTCTGAGGGCTACTTGGCTTTGACTTCGACTGCGCGGACTTGCGCCGCCAGTTTGTCGAGTACGCCATTGACGAACTTGTGGCCGTCGCTGCCGCCAAAAGTCTTCGCCAATTCGACCGCTTCATTGATGACGACACGGTAAGGCACTTCGGGCTGATTGATCAACTCATACGCACCCAGCAACAGCACAGAGAATTCCACCGGGCTCAATTCTTTCAGCGGACGATCCAGATGCGGTGTGAGCTGCTCGGCCAGCGCCTCGTTCTGCGCGATGACACCACGCAACAACTGGCTGAACAATTCCAAGTCGTAGCGTCCGATGCTTTTTTCCGCAAGCGTGGCTTTCTCGATCAACGATGCGGGTTTCTCCGAGAGCCGCCATTCGTACACACCTTGCATCGCCAATTCGCGTGCGCGGTGGCGCAGACTCTTGGCGGGTGTGACTGTCTTGTTCTCGCTCATGCGATCTCTTTCAATAGATTGACCATCTCGATGGCGACCAATGCCGCTTCAGCACCTTTGATGTTCATGCGCACTTCGGCTTGCTCGTCGGTATCCGTGGTGAGGATGGCATTGGCGATGGGCACGCCGCTGTGCAGTTGCACTTCGCCCACGCCGCGCGCCGATTCGTTGCACACGATCTCGAAATGGAATGTGTCACCGCGGATCACAGCGCCCAATGCGATGAGCGCATCGAACTTGCCTGACTGTGCCATTGTCTGCAGCACCAGCGGTATCTCCAATGCACCGGGCACGGTCGCCAGCGTGATGTCATCCTCGCTCACGCCATTCTTCACCAGTTGCATGCAGCAAGAGGCCAGCAGGCCTTCGCAAACAGCCGGGTTGAAACGGCTCTGCACGATACCGATACGCATGCCTTTGCCATTCAGGTTCTTCTCGATCTCTCTCATATTCATTCCCTAATTGTAAAACTCGCGTAGCGATTCGTTTGCCCCCTCTCCCTCCGGGGGAGGGTTGGGGTGGGGGAACGCGCACGCCTACTGTTGCATTGCCCCCTTACTTAACTGCCGCGTTGGCAGAACAGTAACTGACAACCTCTAATCCGAAGCCCGCCATGCTCGGCATCTTGCGTGGCGTAGCGATCAGACACATCTTGCCCACACCGACATCGCGCAATATCTGCGCGCCGATGCCGTAACTCTTGGGATCCCACTTGGTCGCGTGATGATCGGAATGCGTATCCAACGCGCGCGCCAACAGCGCCTGCGGCGTCTCATCCTGATGCATCAACACCAACACTCCGCTGGACGCCGCGCTGATCTTCTTCAGTGCATCATGCACACTGGTGCTTTTCAGGAAGCTGGCCTGCTCAATGAAATCCATCACGGACAACGGCTCGTGCACGCGCACCAGCGTCTCAAACTCAGGCTTGATATCGCCTCTGACCAATGCAAGGTGGGTGCGCTGTGTGCTCTTGTCGGAATAGGCGAACAGCTCGAACTCACCATAAGCGGTCTGCACCGTGCGCTTACCCACCCGCTCGACCAGTGTCTCATTATGGATACGATATTCGATCAAGTCGGCGATGGTGCCGATCTTCAACCCATGCTGCTTGGCGAACGGGATAAGGTCGGGCAAACGCGCCATCTCGCCGTCTTCTTTCAGAATCTCGCAGATGACGGCCGCGGGTGTCACGCCCGCCAACTGCGCTAGATCACAACCCGCCTCGGTGTGGCCTGCACGCACCAACACACCGCCGTCACGCGCCATCAGCGGGAAGATATGTCCGGGTTGTACGATGTCGGAGGGCTTTGCATTCCTATTCGCCGCCGCCAAGACGGTGCAGGCCCGGTCAGCCGCCGAGATGCCGGTAGTCACACCTGTCGCCGCCTCGATACTCAAAGTGAAATTAGTCGCCAGCGGTAAACCGTTCTCGCGCACCATCAACGGCAAGTCCAATTGCTTGCAATGCGCTTGTGTCAGCGTCAGGCAGACCAGGCCGCGTGCATGCTTGGCCATGAAGTTGATCATCTCCGGCGTGGCAAATTCCGCGGCGAACACCAAGTCGCCTTCGTTCTCGCGATCCTCCTCATCCACCAGCACGACCATGCGGCCGGCGCGAATCTCCTCGATGATCTCAGTGATCGGTGCTATGTCTGTCATTCGTCTCAACTTCCAGTTTGGTTGATTTGGCGCCGAGCGCCGTGAGCGTGGGATTCTACCATCACCCCAATCGATAGATGCCCAACACCTGTGGAAATCGCCTGGCGGAAAGGCGTAGTATGAAACCCTGAGTTGACCAGCCTGAGTGCACGGGGATGTCATGCAAAAATTGAAAGCATTGCCAGCTTGCCTTCTGCTTCTGTTCCCCATCGCAGCTGAGGCTGGAGAGCTCCAAGCCGGGCTGAGCTGGGTTCCCTTGCTGATGTCTACGCCCGCCTTGCATGTCAATTATCGCCCCTCGCAAAGCCATTTTCAGATCGGCTACAAATACGAACAGTGGACAGTCAACTTGATGAATAACGCCACTCACGTAAAAACAACGGAGATCACCCATTCAAGGCAGGGACCTGTCCTGATCTATCTTTCCGATATCGGAGCGGATTCGTCTCTGTATTTCGGCGTCGAGTTATTGCAATGGAAGGGGCAAGAACGTGCACTCGCTCCCGGAGGAACGAGCGAAATCGCATCGGCCAGAGATATATATTTCGGTGGCGGAATGACCGGACATGTGGGGGAGGCTGCATACTACAACTTTGGTTTCTTCCTCAGCCCTACGGCCGAAAATCTAACCCCGGCCATGAAAAGTACCGGCAGCTCTTCGAGCGGAAGTTTCGATTTGCACCTGCAAATCGGGATGCGTTTCTGACAGAAGCAAAAAACGAAAGTGCGCGGATATGTTTAGTCGTTCGATCTGCATCCTATGTCTTGCGATACCCCATTTCGCCTTGGCCGAAACGGCGGGTCTGCGGGTCGGTGCCGGCGTTTTTACTTTGGCAAAGGATGGCGCAGACTTCCAAGTCGCTCTTCGTCTTCCCCGAAGCCCATATCAGATCGGTTACCGATATGTACGCTGGACAGATGTCTTTCACGACCCATTCACTGGCCGCGCCCTCACCGAGACCACACAATCCATGGAGGGCCCCTTTCTGAACTACCTGTTTCAACCGGAAGCAGCGCGTTCGTTCTATGCTGGCATCTCGTTATTGAATTGGTCGAGGACGGAGCAGGCTTTGCTGATCACCACACCGTCCGGTTCCGCCTCCACCACCGATCTCTATTTCGGCGGCGGCTATACCGGCTCGATCGGCGACTTCGGCTATTTCAACTTGGGGATGTATCTCAGTCCGACCGCAAAGCTCAATACCCAGACGGCTGTAAGTTCCGAAGAGAGTTCCGGCGGGTTCGATACTCAAATTCAGATTGGACTCGCTTTTTGATTCAGCTTTCAGCTTGTAGCATTCTTTCCACATAGCGCGCGATGAGATCGATCTCCAGATTCACCTGCGCACCCGCCTGCAATTCGTTCAATGTCGTCATTTCCAAGGTGTGCGGGATCAAGTTCACCTCGAACTCGCTCCCCGCCACCCGATTCACCGTCAGGCTCACCCCATTGATGGTGATCGAGCCTTTCACTGCGATGTACTTCGACAAGGCTTGGGGTGCCCGCACGATCAAGCGCCAGCTCTCGCCGATGTCGTTGAATGCCACCACTTCACCCACGCCATCCACGTGCCCGCTCACCAGATGCCCGCCCAAGCGGTCGGACAGACGCAGTGCTTTTTCCAGATTGACGCGCTTACCCTGTTCTTCCAGACCTGTGGTGCAATTCAATGTCTCGCGCGAGACATCGACCACGAAATCGTTACCGACCATCTTCACCACGGTGAGGCACACCCCATTCACCGCGATGCTATCGCCCAGTTGTACATCGTCCATACCCAACACTTCGGTGGCGATGGTCAAACGCAGTCCGCCTTCTCTGTCCTGCGCCGATTCGATGCGGCCGACATCCGCTATGATTCCACTAAACATGTTTTACTTTCGCTGTAATACGAATATCGGTCCCAACATGGCGCACCTCTTGCCATGTCAACGCCACTCGTTGATCCAATTGCGTCAACTCGCCCAGATTCGCCAAGCCGCGCGCCGCATCGCCCAACAACTGCGGAGCAAGATACAGCACCAACTCATCCACCAATCCTGCTTTCAGCAACGCCCCATTCAAAGTCTTGCCCGCCTCCACCAACACCTCGTTGATGCCGCGCTGCGCCAAGTCGCGCAACACTGTGGTTAGATCGAGCTCATCTTCCGCACGCTGCACCACTGACAACTCGGCACCACGCCCACGCAACGCACTTTGCTTTTCCGCATCCGCAAAGGCGGTGTAGATCAACACATTCCCGCCTTGAAGTATCTTGGCGTCAGGCGAGATGCGCAATTCACTATCCAACACCACACGCAAAGGCTGCCTCACGGCGGCGGCCACATCGACACCGCGCACATTGAGCTGCGGATCATCCGCCAGCACAGTACCGATACCCGTCATCAACGCACAAGAACGTGCGCGCCACTGCTGTACATCCTGCCGCGCCGCTTCGCCGGTGATCCATTTGCTTTGACCGTTTGCCAACGCGGTGCGCCCATCCAGACTCGCCGCGATCTTGCTGCGCACCCAAGGCGTGCCGCGTGTCATGCGCGAGACGAAACCGATGTTGAGTTCACGCGCCGTCGCTTCCATCAGACCGCACGCGACTGCTATTCCCGCAGATTTCAACTTGGCGATGCCGCGTCCAGCCACCAATGGATTCGGGTCCTGCATCGCTATCACCACTCGCGTCACCCCTGCTGCGATGAGCGCATCGGCGCAGGGCGGTGTGCGTCCATAGTGACCGCAAGGTTCCAGCGTGACATAGGCGGTTGCACCGCGCGCCTTATCTCCTGCCGCTCGCAAGGCGAGCACTTCAGCATGCGGTTCGCCTGCACGCACATGCCAACCTTCACCGATATTTTTTTTATTCTTGACCAACACACAGCCGACACGCGGATTGGGGGAGGTCGTATAGAACCCGAGCTCCGCCAGTTGCAGTGCACGCGCCATCCACTGGCTATCGACGGCAATCAACATATTCAATCCGTCTTGCGCCGACGCGCGGGTGTCTTGCGCACTGCGTCCACCGCATCGGTGAAGTCGTCCACGTCCTGGAAACTCTTGTACACCGAAGCGAAACGGATATAAGCCACTTTGTCGAGTTTCAACAACTCTTTCATCACCATCTCGCCGATCTGACGCGAACCGATCTCGCGCTCACCGAAAGCGAACACCTTCTGCGTGATGTGATCGATGGCGACATCGACCAATTCGGTCGGCACCGGACGCTTGTGTAAGGCGCGGTTGAAACTGGTACGCAGCTTCTCTTCGTCGAACTCGCTGCGCATGCCGTTCTGCTTCACCACCTGCGGCATGCGTAACTCCACCATCTCATAGGTGGTGAATCGTTTGTCGCAGGACAGGCAACGGCGGCGGCGACGCACACTGTCGCCTTCCTCGCTTTCACGAGTATCGACGACTTGGGTGTCGGAATGTTTACAGAAGGGGCATTTCATGGGGAGGAGTGAAGGGAGAAAGGAGAAGAGATGGGATCACAGCGTCACCCATCCCCTCTTCTCATGATTTAAGCGCCATACACCGGGAACTGCGTAGTCAGCTTCTTCACTTCGCCCACCACGCGCGCGATCACCGCCTCGTCAGTCGGCGCATCCAGCACGTCGGCGATCAGGTGCGCCAGCTTCTCGGCTTCCAGCTCTTTGAAACCGCGCGTGGTCATCGCCGGAGAACCGATGCGGATGCCGGAGGTGACGAAAGGTTTTTCCGGATCGTTCGGGATGGCGTTCTTGTTCACGGTGATGTGGGCCTTGCCCAGTGCGGCTTCGGCATCCTTGCCGGTCAATTTCTTGGCACGCAGGTCGACCAGGAACACGTGACTGTCGGTGCGGCCGGACACGATACGCACACCGCGCTCGGTCAACACCTTGGCCATCACGCGCGCGTTGTCGATCACTTGCTTCTGGTAGTCCTTGAATTCCTTGCTCGCCGCTTCCTTGAAGGCCACCGCCTTGGCCGCGATCACGTGCATCAGCGGGCCGCCTTGCAGTTGCGGGAAGATGGCCGAGTTGAGCGCCTTCTCGTGTTCCGCCTTGGCCAGTATCAGACCGCCGCGCGGGCCGCGCAGGGTCTTGTGGGTGGTGGTGGTGACGAAGTCGGCGATGCCGACCGGATTGGGGTAATAACCCGCCGCGATCAGACCTGCGTAATGCGCCATGTCCACGAACAGATAGGCTCCCACGCTGTCGGCGATGGCACGGAAACGCTTCCAGTCGATGACCAGTGCGTAGGCCGATGCACCGGCCACGATCATCTTGGGCTTGTGCTGTGTGGCCAGGGCTTGCACCTGGTCGTAGTCGATCTCTTCTTTGTCGTTCAGGCCGTACTGGATGGCGTTGTACAGTTTTCCGCTGATGTTCACCGATGCGCCGTGGGTCAGGTGACCGCCGTGCGCCAACGACATGCCGAGGATGGTGTCGCCGGGCTTGAGCACGGAAACGTACACGCCCTGGTTGGCCTGCGAACCGGAGTGCGGCTGCACGTTGGCATATTCGGCGCCGAACAGCGCCTTGGCGCGATCGATGGCCAACTGCTCGGCCACATCGACGTATTCGCAACCGCCGTAGTAACGCTTGGCAGGATAACCTTCGGCATATTTGTTGGTGAGCTGGCTGCCTTGAGCTTCCATCACCGCCGGGCTGGTGTAGTTCTCCGAGGCGATCAACTCGATGTGATCTTCCTGACGACGTGTTTCATTCTGGATCGCACTCCAGAGTTCGGGATCGGTAACTGCGATGGTGTTTTTGCGCGAGAACATGACGGCCTTTCAAAAGTGAATGCGAAAACGAGAAGGCGTGCATTTTATCACGGTGACCAAGCAAAGCTATTCGCGCTCGTTACCCGCTGTTTCGCATTCCCGGTTTGACGCCTACCCAATTGCACTGCCACATTGCGGCGACATCACGCCGTATAGCGAAGCACTGCGCGACTATCTCGCTCCGCTCCACCTTGGCGTGCAGGATCCGCAGGGCATCGCCCTCGCCGCCAAGGCAGTCATACGTCAGGCGCAGGGGTTGGCTTATATTGATAGCTTTTGGTTCGCCACCGCCAACTTCGTGCTGATGCTGCCACTGATCTTGTTGATCCATACACCCGCCAAAGCAGGTCCTGCTCCAGCGCAGGTCAATTCCGAGTAGCGTAGACGGATAGTCTGGGGGGCGTGTGATGTGGGCAGGAATGCCCAACTTTACTTGGATGTAAGTGGCATGTAAGCTCCAAGCCTGCAAATAACATTGCGACAAGCACCTTTATCCATGAAATGAAAGTAACAGAATCTCTCCGCTATTTCCGCGATGACCTGACTTTTCGTATCGACGAAAACAATTTGTCGGTACGCGCCGAGCAGTTGCGCACGCGTATGCGGCTACTTCCTTCCACGGCCGTCAGCACGATGCTGGTTGAGGTTTTCTTTGTGTGGACGATGTGGAGCAGAACTTCTCAGCATGCGCTGCTCATTTGGCTGACCTGCCTTATTCTTCTGCATCTGGCCAGTCTGGTGGGTTTGTCAGCCTACCAAAACATCGGGAACACTGTGGCCACATGCAAGGCTTTCAGTCGCCGCTTGGTCACATTTGCGGCGGCTGTCGGGTTGATGTGGGGTATCGGCATCCTGTTCTTGTACCCGGGCGATCTGTTGTCACAGTTCTTTGTGATCTGTGTGATGCTCGGTCTCTCGGCAGGTGCCACGGTCTTGAATCCCACTCATCTGCCTTCCCTATTTGTTTTCGTGCTCGGAATGATGATCCCTCTTTCATTCAGAGTGATGGTGGAACCCAATGAATTGCACTGGGCGCTGAGCTTCATGATGCTGATGTTTGTCGGGGCGATGCTGCTATCGGGGCAATTTATCAACCGACTGCTGTTCCTGTCCTTGGTGCAGCGTTTTGAGAATCAGTCGCTGACCGACCGTCTCGCGCAATTGAACAACGAGTTGGAACACAAGGTTGAAGATCGAACCGCACAACTACAGCACAAGACTGACGAGGTGGGGCTGGTTCGCGACGTGACGATCGTTGCTATGGCCACCTTGGCGGAAGCGCGCGACAACGAAACGGGCAACCACCTCATGCGCACACAGACCTACATCCGTACCGTGGCGAACAAATTGCGTGAGCACCCCCGTTTCAAACACTTTCTCACCGAGGAGAATATCGGGGCCCTGTACAAACTGTCACCGTTGCACGACATCGGCAAGATCGGCATTCCAGACCACATCCTGCTGAAGAAGGGCAAGTTGACTGTGGAAGAATTCGAAATCATGAAGCGCCATGCCACCTTGGGCGGGGATGCGTTGGCCGCTGCCGAAAGCAACTTGCCAGTACCCAGCCGTTTCCTGCATATCGGACGCGAGATCGCCGCCGGGCACCATGAGAAATGGGATGGCAGCGGTTACCCGGCCGGTCTGAAAGGCGATGACATACCCATCTCCGCACGACTGATGGCCATCGTCGATGTTTACGATGCACTCATCAGCAAGCGCACCTACAAAGAACCGTATTCGCATGAAGCAGCGGTGGCCCATATCCGCAATGGTCGAGGACGTCACTTCGATCCGGACGTAACGGATGCTTTTCTGGAGATTCAGGATGAGTTCGAACAGATCGCCAAGCGATTCCACGATTGAAGTCGTTGGACGTCTACTCGAAACGTAATTGATTTCGAGCTGTAGTCAATTTGCGAACCGGGGCGCGACCGCACGTTTCGAAATGGGCGACATTCAGATGGCAGACGATGCGGACTAGGGAACAGTAAAAGCGAGCGGTGCACTCCATTCACCCCGCTCGCCTTCGGAATCGGTTGGACGAAGGCGCATGAAGTAGCGCCCCGACTCCGGACGCGGCAGGTCCAAATGCGATTCGCGCGTCACGAGGCTGACCAAGGGGAACGCGAAGTCGTTGCCCGATGCGATTTGAAACTCATATCGAGCTCCTGCTTCGCCGCCCCAGCGCACCAACAACTTATCGCTCTCAAATTCCGGCATGTTCGGCATCACTTTATACGGGCGCAACTTGACCACGAACGGTGTTTTAGCTTCCATGCCTTGCAGCCCGTGCTCGTCCACCCCGCGCAGACGCATCCAATAATTTCCATCAGCCAGTCCGCCGATCTTTATCAAATCCCCTGGCGCACTGACCGCGGCGACTATCCGGGAAAATTCCGCATCCCGCGCCACTTCACCGCGATAGCCTTGGGCTCCCGAGAGTCCCGGCATGGTGAAACGCACGGTCTGACGCTGGAACTCGACAGGCAGTGCAGGGTATTTGGGTGCGAGCAACAAAGGAATCAATTGCGGGGTCGATACTCCATCGGCGACCGTGCCATACCCACCTCCCACCGCCAACGATTCACCCTTCTTTTCCGCCTCCAATCCGACCAGACCATTTTCGACTTCCAGCTTGGTGTTGCTATCTTCCTGTCCGAAACGGAAGTGGGTGCCGCGTATACCGATGGTAGCGTTGCGTGCACGAATCAGCAGCGGTGCCTGACCTTCTGCGTACTTCTGTTTGACCGCATCTATACGACCAGATACCAAGCGAAAAGTCGCGTTGAAATAGCTCCCCTGTTTCTTTTGCTCCAGTTTGGTGGCTTCGATATTGGTGTTTTCAGACATATTCATTGTCGACCCATCCGGCAAGACCATTCTCGCGAAAGCACCCTTCGATGTCTTCACGACCGCACCATTAGGGACGGCATCGCCGACCTTTGCCGCCTTCCCGTTCAATAGCACTTCCCCGGAAACAGATTCGATACGCGCTTCCGCAGGGTAATTCTTCAGCCAAGCGAATTGCATGTGCAACTCCTCACCCGGATGGATCAGATGCCCGTTGGGCAGCTTGTTGTACTTGGCGACATCAGCCCATCGGCTGGGACGATCCAATACCTCTTGCGCCAATCTGCTGAGCGTGTCTCCCTGCTTGACCCGATAGACGTAATCGTTCGCCTCCTCCTGCGCATGTGCCGTTTGACCCAACACGCACAGCACCCACAACATCGCGACAAAATATCGTCTCACGCTTTCCCCGATCCTTCTCATACCGCGCCCTCTCCAAGCAAGTTCTCAACCATCTCGATCGCTCTACGCAAGCGTTTGGCTTGAATTCGCACAAAGGCCTCGGCCACGCGCAAACGAATCATCACCTCGGCACCGTCCAAGTAGGCCGGATTAAACTGCAACAGTGAACAATCCGTTCTGGCGACGACGCTGGCACTTCGATGCGAGTTGTCTTCGTCCAGGAAGGCGATCTCTCCAAAAGGTTCTCCCGCATGCAAGATATGAAGCGTCCTTTCACCGCGGAGCACGGCCAGTTTCCCCGATACGATCACGTAGAACATGACATCTTGCTCACCCTCCACGACCACTGTCTCGCCAGCTTTACAGTCCCGCCATTCCGCCCAAACCAGGAATTGAGCCAAGTCCGAATTCCTGAAATCCTTAAAGAAATGCAACCGGCGAAGCTCAGCGTAACGCGGATGGGCGCGCGCCATCTCCTCCGCTTCCATTTTGCTTCGTCTGCGCTGTTCTTCCTCGATCTGTTTCGCCTCCAGCACGCGACGCTTCAATGTGGAATCCAAATTGGCTTCTTTTTCCTCCATGTTGGCTTGCAGGCGCTCAAAATCTTCGCGCATCTTCTCCAGATCGGCATCTGCCTTGGCTCGCTGGGTCTGACTCTCCTGGCTGTTCACCGTGTTCTTCTGGATAAAAGCCTGCATCGCCTCAACCTTGGCCTGCATGCCTTTTTTGTAGGTCATTACTTGTTGCTTGAGTGTTTCATACTTGGCATTGGCCGACGATGCCTGCGCCTCGGCTTGGGAAAGTTTGGACAGCAATTCTGTGGCTCTCGCCTCCGACACAGCCAAGTCCTGTTCCAACTCTATGCGCCGCTCGATCTCGACCTCGGCCAGCACCAACACGTTCTTATTGAACTTCTGGCTGGTCATCAGAATGGCTTGCACTTCCTCCTTGGAGACACGACTGGGTGTCTTGATGTTCTTGGCAATCACGTTAGCTTTTTGCGCTTCCTCTCCGGCATCGGCATTCACCTCGACGATGAATTTTGCAAACAGTAAGCGTCCAAATACCTCCTCCAAATGTGATCGCACACTGGGCGGGACTTTCTTACCGATCTCCTCAAGGCTTGATTTACCGTCGACTTGCAACAACAAGCGTTTCTCGTCCCCAGCGATACTGCTCTTGGGATTTTGCATCTCGGTAGTGCCCAGACTGGTCCTGGCAAAAACCGTTGCCTTATTCATTTATCTCTCCGTCCTTAAAACGCAATTTTTTTATTTATGCTATCTGTTTGAATCATTCGGCATATATCCATGTATGTCAACCTCCCGCGACGGTCATGCCATCGACCAGCACCGACCCGCATTGCCGCGAACCCTGCACCAATACGTCATTGCCTACTGCGACGATATTGCGGTACATGTTTTTCAAATTGTCAGCAATGGTTAATTCTTCGACCGGATACTGTATCTCGCCATGCTCCACCCAGAAACCCGCCGCGCCGCGCGAATAATCGCCGGTGACCGGATTGACCCCGTGTCCGAGCAACTCGGTGACCACCAACCCGCGTTGCATCTTGCGTAACAATCCGGCGAAATCGAGTTCGCCCGGGCGCACGATCAGATTGTGCGTGCCACCGGCATTACCCGTAGTCTGCATACCCAGTTTGCGCGCGCTGTAACTGCCCAGAAAATATCCTTTCAACTTACCCGCCTCCACGATGGCACGACGTTGCGTACGCACACCTTCATCATCGAAGACGCTGCTCGCTAGGCCACGAGGGATATCCGGCACGTCGTCGATGCGCACGATGTCGGAAAAGATTTGCTTATCCATCTGATCCATCAAGAACGAAGACTTGCGGTACAGGCTGCCTCCGCTCACTGCATGCACAAAGTGGCCGAACAGGCTCGCCGCGACGGGCGCTTCGAACAGAACGGGGCACTGTGTGGTCGATAGCTTGCGCGCCTTCAGACGACGCACGGTACGCTCGGCAGCGATGCGCCCGATCTCGTCGACGCGCAATATCTCGCTGGCATCGCGTGCCACGCTGTACCAGTAATCTCGCTGCATCCCATCCCCTTTGCCGCCAATGACGGAGCAACTGACACTATGGCGCGAAGCGGGATAGCCACCGACGAATCCCAAGCTGTTGGCATGGATGAAGTTCGACTCGTTCACATTGACCGTCGCCCCCTCCGAGTTGACGATGCGCTTGTCCGTGCGGAAGGCGGCCTCCTCGCACTCGCAGGCCAGCTCGATAGCCTGTTCGACGCTCAACTGCCACGGGTGATACAGATCGAGATCGGGGAAAGTCGTGGCCAACATGGCTTTATCCGGCAAGCCCGCACAGTCGTCTTCTGCGGTGAAGCGCGCGATATTCAGTGCGGCATCCACCGTATCGCGCACAGCTTGAGCCGAAAAATCCGAGGTGCTGGCATTGCCGCGTTTCTGTCCGAGATAGACCGTAACGCTCAAACCTTTGTCGCGGTTGTACTCGATGGTCTCGACCGCGCCCTGGCGTACGCTGATGGTCTTCCCAAGACCTTCCGAGACATCGCAAGCACTGGCAGATGCCCCCTGTTTCTTGGCGTAAGCGACGATGTCTGTCGCCAATTGACTCAAGGTGGACGAGTTCGATTGCTGTGTTTTTGCGGAGGGATGCATAAATTTTGATCTGATGAATCCTGCAGGGGCGCTATCATAACAACATCCTTTGTTATTCAAGAATAGATGATGAGACCGCACCAACAGCACGAAGACGACTTGGAAGAGTTGCCCCCCAGCAAGACCAAGATCAAGAAACAAATGATTGAACTGCAAGAATTAGGCGAAGTGATCGCCAACTTGCCCAAAGAAAAGTTGCGCCAATTGGACCTCCCAGAGAACATGATGGAGGCCTGCGCAGAATACAAACGCATCACCAAGTTCGGCGCCATCAAACGTCAAATGCTCTACATCGGGCGCCTGATGCGCGACATAGACACCGCCCCCATCCTCGCCAAGATGGAGGCTTGGAGTGGCACCTCGCGCCAACATACTGCATGGCTACACCAAGTCGAGCAATGGCGCGACCGTTTGATCGAAGACGACGATGCCCTGACCGAGTTGCTGGCCGCCTATCCGGAAGCGGATGCACAACATCTGCGCACTCTGATACGCAACGCGAAAAAAGAAAAAGAGTTGCTGAAGCCGCCAAAAAATTACCGCGAGATATTCCAAGTGTTGCGCGACATCATTCCTCAACCATGACCTCCACGATTCGTGTTCGGGCGGCTCGGCGGCACTCCCCGCACCGGAGGGCTGCGCCCTGCCGTGTCCGTACCGCCCCACCAAAGAATTACCGCGAGATATTCCAAGTGTTGAGAGAGATCATCCCGCAGCCATGAGTGGCTTGTTACCCCACATCACCTTACTCAGCGGTCGCGATCCAAAGCACAGCATCATCTGGCTACATGGTCTGGGTGCGAACGGCTCGGACTTCGTCCCCATCGTGGATGATATCCATCTTCCGTACGCGGTACGCTACATCTTCCCCCATGCGCCCAAACGGCCCGTCACCATCAACGGCGGTTTCATCATGCCAGCGTGGTACGACGTCCGTAGCGATGACATCGGCGCAGTGCAAGATGCGGATGGCATACGCGAATCACAACGCGCTGTGGAAGCGCTCATCGCGCAAGAGATCGCATCAGGCATTGCGCCGTCACACATCTTCTTGGCCGGCTTTTCCCAAGGCGGTGCGGTCGCTTTGCATTGCGGATTGCGACTGAATGAGCGATTAGGCGGGATTCTCGCGCTGTCGACTTATCTGCCTCTGGCAGACTCCATACAAAACGAAGCACATCCGGCAGCGCAAGCAACCCCCGTCTTCATGGCACACGGACGCAGTGATCCCATCGTGCCTTATGCGCTAGGTAAAGCATCCTCGGAAAGATTGTTGGCGCTTGGCTATGACCTGGAGTGGCATGAATATCCGATGCCACATACCGTGTGCATGGAGGAAATCGAAGCGATAGAGCGGTGGTTGAAAGCCAGGATGCAGGAAGCGTGACACGGGGTCACTCCTCGCTCCCCGTGTCCTGTTCCATCATGCGATATCGAGCCAGATCGTAATCATCACCGCGCTCGATCATGGAGAGTGGCAACAACAGATACTCTTTGTTATCCAACTGCATCAGCAAACTCTTGGACCCGGAAAATGTTTCCGGTTTCATCAGCAACCACGCCTCTCCGCTGGTATCGGCGGGACGATTCAAATACAAGCCAATCAGATATTTCTCATCGCCCGACTGGAATCGCTCTATCAGAGGCACGCTAATGACACGAGGGCTCAACACCTCGACACCGATATGAACCTTCCCTTCTTCGTCGCGCCGCAAGCGGCGTACCATACCTGCGCCCCAATGGGAAACCCCATCCGGCTTGCTTCCTATGAGCGAACCGATCTTCACGTTATCGAGCACGCCGGACTTGACGCCATCGGCGCGCGACATCGATACAACACACCTGAAGCCCGTAGTGCTGATGTCTTGCACCTCCCAAGTCTCGCTCTCTTCCGCACCAAAGCTCAACCCGACATCTGCCTGTTCCAGCATCCCAAGAAAGCCTTGCGCCACATTCAGATTCACATTGATCTTCCGACGCGGACTGCGACGAGTCTTCGGGGGCAAAGAAAGGTTTTGCATCAACTGCCTGGCAACCTCAAGCACGAACTCCGCTTCGTATTTGGCGCCGTATAGATTCAGTGAGTCTGGCAGGATGCCTTTCTCCAGCGTCTTGCACAAACCCTCCAATTGTTGCCGCATCCCCTCCGCCTCGATAAAGCGCAGGGCCGGATGGATAGTCGCATCGACCGTGGCATGCATAGGCGGGGTCGGTTGTGCGATGTCAAACACGAACAAGCCGATTCCGTTATAGGTGGATGCCACTTGCAATCCCTTGCCCAAGTAGGAGAACAATCGCTCGGTGATATGCCCTTCCAGCGGGTTCAAATTGCCCGCACTGGAACCATACCAAGTGACCAGCACTGCGAACTCTTGTGCAACGGAACTGTTCAGCCCCGGATACACGGTCACCGGATCAAGATGGAAACCCTGCGTTTCGGCATATCCGTAGTAGCCGGAAAGCCGCTTCCAGAACGCAGGGTCGACTAAAGAGTGACGGGCAGCAGCAAGTTTGAGCTTTCCTGTGATCGCAGAGATACCCCGAGCGCACAACATCGCAAGGTCCGGCTTGACCGCTGCCGCACCTTTCGCACCTTCGCGATAGCGTGTAAAGACATCATGATGACAAAGCTGACTTTGGGTGTAGTAGACATCCAACAGAGTCCACAGGCGATTCTCCTGGAATTTGGAAAGCGGTTGAACGGAAAAGTATTCACTCAACAATTTGCGCAAGTGCGCTTGCGCTGCCTGATCGAACATCCGCAGCAACGCCCATTCATGATCCAGACGGAAGCTGTCCGCCTGCCCGAGGATCTGTTCGACCCAATCGGTCAATTCCTGCAATGCTTTTAGAGAATCCGCTTTAGGAATGTCATCCAACAGAAACTGGGCGGACTTGATCTCCGCCAATGGGTGATCCGATTTTTTTCCAAAAAACCCCAATACCACGTCTCTCTCCTCATGCGTTTCACTTTGCCGCACGTAATATAAGCACAAATCGCCACGACTGCCTATATGCCGATACGTCTGCACATCAAAACCACATACCCGCACACCCGGAGTGATTTGGGATGAGATGTGCGGCAGCTTTGTGAGCGCAAAGCCTATACTCCGCTCAGCAAGCGGGTTTAAAGAAAACACATCCGACAGGGAAGACGTGCACTAAAAATGGATATCAGAGGTTTGTTAAACTGTGTCAGCGATACCTCGCTCATGTTGACGCTGCCTATCGGCTGACCACAGAGTGCGCGCATCAAAAATTGAATAGCGAGAAGCGAATGAGAGTTGCACTACTGGAAGATAGCCGGGTAGATGCGGAAATATTGACGCAATGTCTAAGCCAAGCCGGACATTCCGTGCATCTATTCGGCAACGGCAATGAATTGACGGCCGAACTCCGTCACGAGAGCTTTGACTTGTTACTGCTGGATTGGAACACGCCCGGAATGGATGGCAATCAGGTGCTGCTATGGGTGAAAACGCAACACAATTTGAATTCACTGCCAGTCCTTTTCATCACCGCAGAAGACCACGAATCGAATGTCGTGACGGCGCTCACCAACGGTGCGGATGACTACTTGGTGAAACCCGTCCGCTGCAGAGAGCTATTGGCGCGCATCGAAGTGGCTGTTCGTCGCACGAACTTGGCGGCTCAGGCAGTTCAGCGTGTATTGACCTATGGCGATTGGCATTTCGAGCCTCACGACAAGCGCGTCAGTTTCCAACAACAAGAGATCATGCTGTCTACAAAGGAATTCGATTTGGCGTATTTCCTTTTCGCAAACATGGGACGCTTGTTGTCCCGCGGCCATCTCTTGGAGTGCGTCTGGGGTATTTCGGTGAATATCCCTACGCGCACGATCGACACCCACATCAGCAAAGTACGCACGCAATGTAGACTGTTTCCCGAGAACGGTTTACGCCTCGTCTCCGTCTACGGCTACGGCTATCGGCTGGAACCCACACCAACCAAGGAATAGAGATTGTCGCCCCGAACCGGAAATTCCAGTCGTGCAGTGTTGCGGGAATGGTGGCTATTGCTGGCGTTCTTGTGCGCACTTGCCACATTGACCCAGCAGCAAGGTTGGCTGGAGCGGTTGAATGCGACTTTTTACGATGCGGCGATCTCTTTGTATCAACGCGACCTGAGTGAAGACATCGTCATCATCGCAGTAGATGAGGACAGCCTGTCCGAGATCGGGCGCTGGCCATGGCAACGTGCGGTATATGCACAACTGCTGGATCGTTTGACCGCAGCAGAGGCCAAAGCGATCGGCTTGGATCTGATCCTGAGCGAACCGGATGCCAACCATCCTGCCGACGATGTACTGCTGGGAGAGGCTATCAAACGCAACGGACATGTAGTCTTACCCGTATTCGCCGAACCGCTGCATGGCATCCTCTCGGAAACCGAGCCCACTTCCGTCATTGCAAAACATGCGGCAGCCTTGGGGCATATCCAATCCAATCTGGATGTGGACGGAGTCGCACGGCGCGTGTTCCTGCGCTGCGGCATGGGACATCCTCACCACCCACAGTTCGCTCTGGCGATGTTGCAGGTCTCCGGGTTTAAGCAAGACACACATGAAACCACCACCACGGTGATGCATAACGCGGAGGCTTCCGCCTGGTACTGTGCGGAGTCGTACAACATCCCTTTTGCCGGCCCTCCGGGAAGTGTCCGTCAATTCTCTGCCAGTGCACTGTTACATGGCGAGGTGCCCGCAACAGAGATGCGCGGCAAACTGGTGCTGATAGGCGCAACAGCGGCCGGCCTAGGTGATGCCTATCCGACCCCCGTGTCAGGCGAGTCTTATGCCATGCCGGGTGTCGAGATCAACGCACATCTGATCGACTCCTTGCGGAGCAACCTATCGATCAGTTCGACTTCCACGTTGACGAAATGGCTCTATGCCGTTCTGCCTGTCACCTTATTGATGGTGGCCTTCCTGTTCCTGCTTCCTCGGCGCGCTTTGCTGCTGACGGGCAGCATGATCCTGGGCTTGCTGTTCGCCTCTGCGTGCATCCTGCGCTGGCCCGGATTCTGGTTTCCACCCGCGGAAGCACTGCTGGTATTGATACTGAGCTACCCGCTTTGGAGTTGGCGCAAGCTGGAAGCCGGGATGCACTATCTCTCGGATGAGATCGCAGAATTGGATAGGGAATCGGCGCATTTCTCCAACCTCACGCCGCGGGTGCAAGCCGCCGTAGCGCAGCCGCGCATCTTCGATCCGGTCGGCGCACGTATCGAGCAAGTCAGACAAGCTGCGCGCGAAGTCCGAATGCTGCGTTTGCTTGTCAACCAATCCGTCATCAGTCAATCGGTTGGCCTGCTGGTGGTGGATGCCGACATGAAAGTGTGCCTGGTCAATCCCACGTTACTCGATTTCCTGGGGCAGCATGAGATCGCCGAGTTGAATGGGAAATCGACCAATCAAGTATTGAAGGGATTCGTCTGCCAGACTGCGCCGGACTGGAGCACTTTCTTGCGGGGCGTGTCACAAGGCCAGGTATCGCAATGCGAAACACGTAACGAAGCAGGACGTGATTTTCTGGCAAGCGTGACTAGCGTGGAGAATTTCGGCTGGGTCATCAACCTTGATGACGTGACCAAGATCAAAGCACACGAGAGAGAACGCAGCCGTTTACTGAATTTCCTGTCGCACGACATGCGTGCACCTCAAGCTTCGATACTGGCATTGCTGGAACAACACGCTGACAAAGCGGTGGCGGACGCGAGATTGTTGCAGGACATCCGGGGTTACGCCCAACGTACCCTGCATCTGGTCAGCCAATTCATGTATCTGGCCCGTGCGGAGAACCTGCAAACCGACAGTTTCGTGGCACTCGACATGGTGCAATGCATGCATGATGCGATCGACGAGGTTTGGCCACAGGCAAACGCACGCAACGTGAGCATCCGACGCCCATCGAGCGAAGAGAGCATGACCGTCTTCGGCGACCCCACCCTGTTGCGTCGCGCCTTGATCAACCTCATCAGCAATGCCGTACAACATAGCCCGGCGGGCGCGGCAGTGACCTGCGATGTCAGCGCGCTGGGCGGCGAGATATGCTGCTCGGTACAAGACAACGGGGAAGGCATCCGCGCTGAAGACCAATCTCTGCTGTTCCAGACTTTCAGCCGTATCGCCCGCAATCAGCATCATGACGGGACCGGTCTGGGACTGGCGATGGTCAAGATGGTGGCCGAGAAACACAGCGGGCACATATCCGTACAAAGCGCCCCGGGACAAGGAGCGATATTCTTCGTCTATCTCAATATGGCGACCGGCATCAGCAGGCGCTGAGCACGACCCGCCACTCAAAATAATCCATTAGCCCCGAATTCGCCTGTGGGAGCCAGCTTGCTGGCGAGAGTCTTTCTCCAGCAAGTTGGCTCCCACAAGTGCAAAGCGGCCAATGGACAACAGTGTTAATGAAGAAAATGCAGAAGTGGACTATCCTCCGCACGCATGATCCCTTGGCTGCATACAGACTCTCCTTTCCCACCCGTGTCGCGAGCGTTGCCCCAGCCTAATGGCCTGCTCGCCGCTGGCGGCGACCTGTCGCCGCAACGCTTGCTTGAGGCCTACCGGCACGGCATCTTCCCCTGGTTCAATTCGGGCGACCCTATCCTGTGGTGGAGCCCCGATCCGCGCATGATCCTCATCCCCTCCGAATTCAAACTCTCGCACTCGTTGCGCAAGGTCATACGCAAAGGTGCATTCGAGGTGCATACCGATACCGCATTCGAACAAGTGATGTGTGCCTGCGCCGCCCCTCGTAACGGAGAAAACGGCACATGGGTCACCGAAGAAATGATCGCGGCCTATTGCGAACTGCATCGGCTTGGCTATGCGCACTCGGTCGAAGTGTGGATAGGGGATGAGTTGATTGGAGGTTTATATGGAGTGGCTATCGGCAAGATGTTCTACGGCGAATCCATGTTCAGCCGCCGCAGCGATGCCTCCAAGATCGCACTCGCCCTTCTGGCGCGCCAACTCGAACGCTGGGGCTTCGGCATGATCGATTGCCAGATGCACACACCGCATCTCGCATCGCTGGGCGCGCGTGCGATCCCCCGCGCAGAATTCATCGTTCGCCTACAGGAATTGATAAACTATGCGCCCGTGACTGAATTCCGCTTCAACACCGACCTTTTTCGATGAGCTTGATCAACGACATTCCGCTCTCCACCATCCAGTTGTATCTGACTGCGCCTTACCCGTGCAGTTATCTACCCGGATTGGAAGCGCGCTCGCAGGTCGCCACCCCATCGTTCCTGATCACCACCGCGGTCTATTCGGAACTGGTGCGCCACGGCTTTCGCCGCAGCGGGACGTTCACCTATCGTCCGCGTTGTGATGCCTGTCGCCGATGCGTACCGGCGCGCGTGGTGGTGGCGGACTTCCAACCGTCGCGTTCGCAACGTCGCAGCCGCAAACAACACCACGATTTGCAAGTCAGCCTGCACCCCCTGCAAGACAAAGCAGAATACTTCGAGTTGTATCGCCGCTATCAACAGACCCGCCACGCGGAAGGCAGCATGGCCGACGACGATCCCGAGCAATACCGCAACTTCCTGCTGCAAAGCCATGTGGACAGCCTATTGGTCGAATTCAGGGAAAACGGCGTGCTGCGTATGGTGAGCGTTGTCGATGTATTGAATGACGGTCTGTCGGCGGTGTACACCTTCTACGATCCCGACCTGACGCGCGCCAGCTTCGGCACATTCAACGTGCTGTGGCAGATCGAGCTGTGCCGTAAGCTGGAATTGCCTTACCTGTATCTGGGCTATTGGATAGACGCCTCGCAGAAAATGGCTTACAAGGCGAATTTCCAGCCGCTGCAAGGCTTGTTGAACGATACTTGGCAACCCATCACCCCGCAAACCGGAAACGCTCCATGAAGACTCGCCTTGCCGTATTCGTCGGCACCCTGCTGCTGCTGCCCTACATCGGCCTGTTGCTGAGCGGCGGGCAATGGGACGAACTTGCAGCCCCCTACATCGGCCACAGCAGTCTCACACCTTCTGTCGTCGTGCTGCTCGCACTGTCGGGCTACTTGTGGCTGGCCAACTTTATGATCGCGTCGCGCAGCGGCAACGCACCGTTGACCATGCAGCGCACTTATTTTGCAGCGATGGCACTGGCCGGTAGCGTACTGGGATGGCTGTTGGTCTATCTCGATCTATACGTGAAGACTTGGCTGACTGGTGCCGACATCGACTTCGCCAGTGCACTCGTACAGTCCCTAGTGTTCGCCGCGCTCGTTCCTGCCGTGCTGCTGACTCGCGCCTGGCTGGGCTCGTTCTCCGGCCTGCTCAAGCGACTCTCGCATTGGCACACCCTGCCCACGCCCAGACACGATAGCGCCACCTTTGTCCTCATCGCGTGGGTCTTGCTCCTGTTGATGAGTTGCACCGCTTGGCCCGCCTACATCTCCGGCCTGGTGTGGCTCGCGCCTTTGCTGCTGCTGTTCTCGCTGCAATTGCTGTGGCATGAAAGCACCATCCTGGCCGGGATTCCGCATGGCGATTGGGGACGCATCGTGTGCGCCGCACTCTCCGGCCTCGTGGTCGGCGATCTCGCCCTGAGCATCTATCACCTGGCGGGCGGTACGCTGCTCGAACTGCCCAATCTTTTCTTCCAGCAACTCGGCTTCGCCTTGTTCGGCCTGCTGTGCCTGCAACTGGGCGATGTCATCGCCGAGCAGTGGCGCGGCAAGACACGCGCTCAAGTGTTCAAGAAGAAAGCCTTCCCCATCCCCGTCGTCGTCAAGAAAGACTGATCTCAAATGTTCCAACTACTACGCCCCGCGCTGTTCGCGCTCGATCCCGAAACCGCCCACCACGCCACGCTCGATGCGCTGAAGACAGCGCACTGCACAGGCGCGCTGTCGTTCATCGTCAAACGACCTGTGGACGATCCGCGCACGGTGATGGGACTGACCTTCCCCAATCCGGTCGGCTTGGCTGCCGGACTGGACAAGAACGGTGCCTACATCGATGCGCTCGCCGCACTCGGCTTCGGCTTCATCGAGATCGGCACGGTCACCCCGCGCGCGCAATCCGGCAACCCAAAACCGCGCATGTTCCGCCTGCCGCAGGCGCAGGGCATCATCAACCGCATGGGCTTCAACAACGGCGGCGTGGATGCACTGGTGGAGAATGTGAAACGCGCGAAGTTCAAAGGCATACTCGGCATCAACATCGGCAAGAACGCCGACACGCCCATCGAAAAAGCGGCGGACGATTACCTCATCGGCCTGCGCAAGGTGTACGCCCACGCCAGCTACGTCGCCATCAACATCTCCTCGCCCAACACCAAGAATCTGCGCCAGTTGCAGGGCGGCGATGAGCTCGATGCACTGCTCAGCCAATTGAAAGCGGAGCAGGAAAAACTGGCACAACAGCATGGGAAATATATTCCGCTGGCGGTGAAGATCGCACCCGACCTGGACAGCGACCAGATCAAACAGATCGCCGCGCTGCTCATCAAACACCGCATCGACGGCGTCATCGCCACCAACACCACGCTCTCGCGCGAAGGCGTCGAACACCTGCCGCACGGCAACGAAACGGGCGGCCTGAGCGGTGAGCCGGTACGCGCGAAGTCCACCGCCGTCATCCGCCAACTCGCTGCCGAATTGCATGGCGCATTGCCCATCATCGGCGTGGGCGGCATCGTGAAAGGCGCAGACGCGCTGGAAAAGATGCAAGCCGGCGCAGCGCTGGTGCAGATGTACAGCGGCATGATCTATCGCGGATGGGAACTGGTCGCGGAGAGCGCGGCGGCGATCAAAGGCAAGTAGGAATTCGTCATTCCGGCCTACGCCGCAATGACGGGCCGAGGGATCATCAGAATTCAGCCGAACAGACTCTCCTGCACCGGCTCGCGTCCCGACCTGGCCAACTCCTCCAACGCAAGGCGCGCCGCATCGGTGATGCCGTGCTGCCTGCCCAGATCAAGCAACTTCGCCACCGCGTGGTCGAACGGATAATCCGCATCCAGCCATTCATCCACCAACTCCTTGGCGGTGTGCTTGGTCAGCTTTAGCATTCCCGACTTCACGCGCACCAGATGCGCGCTCGACCTGCCCCGCTTTGCCACGATGGCGATGTGGCGCTGCCTATCCATCAATACCTGACCGCAAGTGACATGCAGTGCGGGGGCGATGAAATCGACGGTGTGATGATCGGTGAGGTCTTTAGACATGCGATAGCTATACGGTTGCGACGGGATGCATGGGGCGGAATTCTATGTCACGCGACGCGTCGTCACCTAACTTTGAGGGATATGGATATTCCATTTATGCGGTTGAAGGCATGGGTGAATCAGCGGATAATCGCGCCCTCTTTAGGAGTGTCGGCTGAATGACTGAATACTTGCTCATCATCGTCAGCACGGTGTTTGTGAATAACATCGTGATGGTGAAGATCCTCGGGCTGTGCCCGTTCATGGGGGTTTCCAGAAAACTGGAAGCCGCCATCGGTATGGGCGCGGCCACCACTTTCGTGCTGACGCTGGGTTCCGGTGCCAGTTATCTCATCCAGCATTACCTGCTCGGCCCCGAACTGGCTTATCTCACCACGCTGTCGTTCATCGTGGTCATCGCGGGTATCGTGCAATTCACCGAGATGGCGATCAAGAAGACCAGCCCCGACCTGTATCAGATCCTGGGCATCTATCTGCCGCTCATCACTACCAATTGCGCGGTGCTGGGCATCCCATTGCTCAACGTGCAAGCCAAACATGATTTCATGGAATCGCTGTTGTTCGGTTTCGGGGGTGCGGTCGGCTTCACCTTGGTGATGATCTTGTTCGCAGGTATCCGCGAACGCCTGGAAGGTGCGGACGTGCCGGGCATCTTCAGGGGTACGGCCATTGCCATGGTCACTGCCGGTTTAATGAGCCTGTCTTTCATGGGATTCTCGGGTCTGGTGAAATGATCTCGGCGCTGTGGGTGATGATCGGCATTTCCTTGCTGCTCGGCGCGGTATTGGGTTACTCCGCCATCAAGTTCAAGGTCGAAGGCAATCCGTTGGTCGAGAAGATCGATGCCGTGTTGCCGCAGACGCAATGCGGCCAGTGCGGCTACCCCGGCTGCAAGCCTTACGCGGAAGCCATCGCCAAGGGCGAGGTCGGCATCAACAAATGCCCGCCCGGCGGTGAAGAGGGCATCCAAAAACTGGCCGATCTGCTCGGTGTCGAATTCCAACCTTTCGGCGAAGGGGCTACGCCCAAAGGCAGAGCTGTGGCCTTCATCGACGAGCAGACCTGCATCGGTTGCACGCTGTGCATCCAAGCCTGCCCCGTTGATGCCATCGCGGGTGCGGCCAAACAGATGCATACCATCATCGCTTCCGAATGCACGGGCTGTGAACTGTGCCTGCCGCCCTGCCCCGTCGATTGCATCAGCATGCAAGCTATCGGCGAGGACATCACCACCTGGAAGTGGCGCCATCCGGTGATCATTCCGATCAAGGCCGCAGCATGAGAACGCTATTCTCATTCCACGGTGGTGTGCACCCGCCCACGCATAAGACCGAATCGACCGGCACGCCCATTGCACAGACGCCGCTCCCGTCACAGTTGCTCATCCCACTGAGCCAGCACGTCGGCAATCGCGCCGTGCCCATCGTGCAAGTGGGTGAGCGCGTGCTCAAGGGGCAAAAGATAGGCCGCCCCGAGGGCAAGCTTTCCAGCGCAGTGCACGCCTCCACCTCGGGCACGGTGACCGCCATCGACATGCAACTCGTCGCGCACCATTCCGGCCTGCCCGATCTGTGCGTCACACTCATCCCGGACGGCAAGGATGAGTGGATACAACACAACGGTGTGGACATCGCCCATACCTCTCACTCCGATCTGCGCCATCTGCTGCGCAAGGCCGGTGTGGTCGGCCTTGGCGGCGCGGTGTTCCCCAGCGATCTGAAGACCGATGCGCATCACCACAAGATCAAGACACTGGTGATCAACGGCGCGGAGTGCGAGCCTTACATCACCTGCGATGACATGCTGATGCGCGAACGCGCCGCCGATGTCGTGCGCGGCGCAGAGGTTCTGCGCGAATTGTTGCAGGCCGAAGAGGTGCTGATCGGCATCGAAGACAACAAGCCGGAAGCTGTCGCAGCTATGCAGCTCGCCGTCGAACAGGGCAAGCACAACAAGATGGAAGTGCTGTCCGTACCCACCATGTATCCGAGCGGCGGTGCAAAGCAGTTGATTCGCATCCTCACCGGCATCGAGGTCGCGGCGGGTGTGCGCTCCACCGAGATGGGCGTGCAATGTTTCAACGTCGCCACCGCTTACAGCGTGTGGCGCGCGCTGGCACACGGCGAGCCATTGATCTCTCGCATCGTCACCATCACCGGCAACGTAGAACATGCGCAGAATTTCGAGGTGCTGATCGGTACACCGCTGAACGAACTGGTCGCACTCGCCGGAAGCAAGCC
>JARCRR010000185.1 GCA_029850565.1 Gallionella sp.
CCGGTGATGAAGAAGGCCGCCGCCATCGTCACCAACCGTGGCGGACGTACCTGTCACGCCGCCATCATCGCGCGTGAGTTAGGCATCCCCGCCATCGTGGGTTGCGGCCATGCGACCACCGCATTGCAAGAAGGCGAATCCGTCACCGTGTCTTGCGCCGAAGGCGACACTGGTTTCGTGTATCACGGCAAGTTGCCGTTCGAGATCGTGGTGCATAGTGAAGAAGCGCTGCCACAGATACCCGTAAAACTGATGCTCAACGTGGGCAACCCCACGCTGGCCTTCGAATTCGCGCAATTACCGTCGGCAGGCGTCGGACTCGCGCGGCTGGAATTCATCATCAACAACCTGATCGGCATCCACCCCAAGGCTGTGCTGGAACACAACCGTTTGCCAAGCAAACTGCACGACGCGGTGATGCAACGTTCTGCCGGTTATGCCAGCCCGGAAGAGTTCTATGTAGAGAAGATCACCGAAGGCGTCGCCACGCTGGCTGCCGCATTCTGGCCGAAGAAAGTGATCGTGCGCCTATCCGACTTCAAGTCGAACGAATACCGCAAATTGTTGGGTGGCGAGATCTATGAACCGATGGAAGAGAACCCGATGATCGGTTTCCGTGGTGCGGGACGTTACGTTGCACCGAACTTCAGTGACTGCTTCGAACTCGAGTGCCGCGCCATGAAGCGCGTGCGCGAGAAACTGGGCTACACCAACGTCGAGCTGATGATCCCCTTCGTGCGTACCGTGGGCGAGGCACGCGAAGTCGTCGAGACACTAGAGAAGAACGGACTGAAACGCGGCGAGAACGGCCTGCGCCTCATCATGATGTGCGAGATCCCGTCCAACGCCTTGCTGGCGGAACAGTTCCTCGAATATTTCGACGGCTTCTCCATCGGCTCCAACGATCTGACACAGCTCACGCTGGGTCTGGATCGCGACTCCAGTTTGGTGGCCGACCGCTTCGACGAACGCGACGACGCGGTGAAAGCCTTGCTCAAGATGGCCATCGAGACCTGCAACCGCAAAGGCAAATACGTCGGCATCTGCGGCCAAGGCCCATCCGATCACTTCGACTTCGCACAGTGGCTAATGGAGATCGGCATCCAGACCATGTCGCTCAATCCGGATACCCTGCTGGAGACTTGGCGCAAGTTGGGACAGGTCGATAAGAAATAGCAGCGCTTTAAGCCGTTCATGAATTGTGGGCAAAACTTGTGTTTTGCCCACTTTTACTTTAGTTTGCGCACCTCGCTAGGGGTCTCCGCGATGACGGAGTGAGACACACCCTTTGAACCTGTACGGGTCATGCCGTCGTAGGGAAGCATCCACCGATGCTCCCCGCTAATTTTGGAGCATCACAATGAACGCCAATCCCCAATTCCTCGCCACCGCTGCTCACGTCGATGAGGCAGCCGTCAAGCCGTTGCCGAATTCGCGCAAGGTCTATGTGCAAGGTTCGCGTCCTGACATCCAAGTGCCGATGCGCGAGATCACCCAGGACGAGACACCGGCCAGCATGGGTGCGGAAGTAAACCCGCCGGTCTATGTGTACGACTGTTCCGGCCCCTATACCGACCCGGCGGTGAAGATCGACATCCGCTCCGGCTTGGCCGAGATGCGCGCAGGCTGGATAGCCGAGCGCAACGACACTGAGGCGCTGCCTCATCTCACTTCCGAATACGGCCGCCAGCGTTTGAACGACCCGGCGTTGGCCGAGATGCGCTTCAACCTGCAACACACACCGCGCAAAGCCAAAGCGGGCAAGAACGTGACGCAGATGCACTACGCGCGCCAAGGCATCATCACGCCGGAGATGGAATACATCGCCATCCGCGAGAATCAGAAAGTCGATGGCATGAGCGAGATGATGCGCAAGCAGCATCCGGGCGAGAACTTCGGCAAGGCGATGCCCAAGCAGATCACGCCCGAGTTCGTGCGCAGCGAGGTCGCCGCAGGCCGCGCCGTCATCACCGCCAACATCAACCATCCCGAATGCGAGCCGATGATCATCGGCCGCAACTTCCTGGTGAAGATCAACGCCAACATCGGCAACTCCGCGCTGGGTTCCAGCATCCAGGAAGAAGTCGAGAAGATGACCTGGGCCATCCGCTGGGGCGGCGACACGGTGATGGATTTGAGCACCGGCAAGAACATCCACGAGACGCGCGAGTGGATCATCCGCAACTCGCCCGTGCCCATCGGCACCGTGCCGATCTATCAGGCGTTGGAGAAGGTGAACGGCAAGGCCGAAGACCTGACCTGGGAGATATTCAAAGACACGCTGATCGAACAAGCCGAACAGGGTGTGGACTACTTCACCATCCACGCGGGCGTGTTGCTGCGCTACATCCCGATGACCGCAAATCGCATGACTGGCATCGTCTCGCGCGGTGGCTCCATCATGGCGAAATGGTGTTTGGCACATCACAAAGAGAACTTCCTCTACACGCACTTTGAAGAGATCTGCGAGATCATGAAGGCCTACGACGTGACCTTCTCACTCGGCGACGGTCTGCGTCCCGGCTCGATCTATGACGCCAACGACGAAGCTCAACTAGGCGAATTGAAGACGCTGGGCGAACTCACCCAGATCGCCTGGAAGCACGATGTACAAGTGATGATCGAAGGCCCCGGCCACGTGCCGATGCACATGATCAAAGAGAACATGGACCTGCAACTGAAGTGGTGCCACGAAGCGCCGTTCTACACACTCGGCCCACTGACCCAAGACATCGCCCCCGGCTATGACCACATCACTTCAGCTATCGGCGCGGCGATGATCGGCTGGTTCGGCACCGCCATGCTGTGCTACGTGACACCGAAGGAACACTTGGGCTTGCCTAACAAGGCCGACGTGAAGGAAGGCATTATCACCTACAAGATCGCCGCCCACGCCGCCGACCTCGCTAAGGGACACCCCGGCGCACAAGTGCGCGACAACGCGATGAGCAAGGCGCGCTTCGAATTCCGTTGGGAAGACCAGTTCAACCTCGGCCTCGACCCGGACCGTGCGCGCGAATTCCACGACGAGACCCTGCCCAAAGAGTCCGCCAAGATCGCGCATTTCTGCTCTATGTGCGGCCCGCATTTCTGCTCGATGAAGATCAGCCAAGACGTGCGTGACTTCGCGGCCAAGGAAGGCTTGTCGGATGAGATGGCTTTGGAAAAAGGCATGCAAGTGAAGTCCATCGAATTCGTGCAGCAAGGCGCCGAGGTCTATCACAAGGCTTGATGATGGAGTGCCGTAGCGGGTGCGGTGCCTGTTGCACCGCACCTTCCATCACCTCTCC
>JARCRR010000186.1 GCA_029850565.1 Gallionella sp.
GCGTCTATCCATCCAGATCAGGTGCGGCGACCAGCTTTGGAAGATATCCACGGCCTGCGCGCCGTTCTCCGCCACCTTGACCGGAAGGCCGATGCTCTTCATCAATTGGGTGAGCAGCAATTGGTTCTCCAACTGGTCTTCAACGATCAGGATGCGGTATTCCGGCTGGCCGGGGGCCAGACTCACCACCTCGCCTTTAATCACGCTCTCCACCTTGACCACCTCGCTCGCCGCGACCATGTCAGCCGGCAATTCCACCCGGAAGATCGAACCCGTGCCGGGAGTGCTTTCGACACCGATCGTCCCGCCCATCAGCTTCACATACTGCCGGGTGATCGTCAGACCCAGTCCGGTACCTTTTTGCATGGCCGATTCAGACAGTTGCACGAACGGCTCGAAGATGCGCTGTTGATCTTCCGGCCTGATACCCAAACCTGAATCCTCGACCTCGATCAACAGGCGTTTCTGCGTGACATGAGGCTTCATTCCGAAGCGCACGGTGACGCCGCCTTGCTGGGTGAACTTCACTGCATTACCGACCAGGTTGATCAACACTTGGCGCAAACGCGCTTCGTCGCCTTTGATATAGCGCGGGAATTCCGAAGACTGGTCGACCAGCAGTTGCAGGCCTTTCTCTTGGGCACGCATATGCATCATGTCGATGACGTCGCGCACCATCCCGCCGAGATCGAATGGCACACTTTCCACCTCCACCCGCCCGGATTCGATCTTGGCCATCTCCAGCACATCGTTGATCAGGGTCAAAAGATGCTCGCCGCTGCGGTTGATGATGTCGAGGTTCTCGCGCTGCCCCTGTCGCAATTGCGTGTCCTGACGCAGTATGTTGGAGAAACCGAGAATGGCATTCAAGGGAGTGCGCAGTTCATGGCTCATACTGGACAGGAACACACTCTTGGCACGGTTGGCCGCTTCGGCTGCATCGCGTGCCAGCAACAGATCGGCCGTACGCAACTGCACCTCTTCCTCCAGATGATCCTTGTATCTCCTCAGTTCGATTTCGGCACGCTTGCGCTCGGTGATATCCATCGCCACGCCGCGTACCCTGACGGTCGCACCACGTGCATCGCGTACCTGTTCTCCGCGCGCCAACATCCACCCCCTGGCACCATCCTTCTGAACTGTCTCAAGTTCAAGCTCATAGGGGATGCCGGTTTCCGTTGTATTAGTTATGGCTGTGCTTAATCTTTCCCAGCTCTCCGGGGTAAAGAGTTTCATGGATTCGGTATAGAGCGGCGGCGGCAGTGCCGGGTCGAAACCGTACAATTTGTAGAGCTCTTCCGACCAGACAACCTGATTGGTCGCCAGATCCAGATGCCAACTGCCCAAATGGGCGATGCGTTGTGCTTCTTTCAGCGCTTCCTCACTTTGGCGCAAAACAAACTCCACCTTCATGCGCTCGGTGATGTCACGCGCGGCGGCAAACACACCCAACACTTTGCCTTCATCGTCGCGGTAGACGCTGGCGTTGTACAACACATCAATGAGATGCCCATCGCGGTGACGCAACACCAATGGGTAATCGGTAACGAAGCTCTGGGCAAAAACTTGCCGGTAGCCGGCGCGCGCTTTGTCCGGTTCGGTAAAGTAATCGGAGAAATCAGTCCCGATCAATTCCAAACGCGTTCTGCCGGTGACTTTCTCGGTCGCGTGGTTTACATCGGTGATCTTGCCTACGGCATTGATCGTCACCAGCGGGTCAAGGCTCGCCTCGATCAGGCTGCGGGCGTATTGGGAGGCCACTTTGCTGGCCACTTCCGCCTGCTTGCGCTCTGTGACATCGACCGAGATTCCACACAACGCATAGATGCTGCCGTCCTCATTGCGTAGCGGCAACTTGGTCGATTGATACGTAACTTTTTTCCCCGTAATGGGTACAGTATTGACCTCTTCTTCTCTTATGGTCTCGCCGTCTTCCAGCACCCGCCTGTCGTTACGCCGGATATTGGCCACCGTTGCAGCATCAAAAAATTTCTCATCGCCGAACCCGACGATGTCTTCCATTTCGGCATGCCACAAGTCGCGCACGGGTCGATTCGCAAACAGATAGCGCCCTTGGGTGTCCTTGAGGTAAATACATGCATCGACACTTTCCAGAATGTTGAGCAGTTTTTGCTCACTGGCATGCAGACTGGCTTCGCGGCTTGCGACGGCATCCGACATGGTCTTGAACCTTGAAAGAATGGGAGTGAATTCCACATAGCTTTTCGGCAGTTCGATTTGCCGGTATTTTCCCTCGACCATCCCGTCAATCACACCAACAAACGCATTTACCGGTTTCCTTAACAGTCTCGACAAAATCCACCGTGTCGCACCAAGCAGAACGACAATGAGCAGGGACATGGTGGCGAGGCTGTACAGCAACAACTGCTGTTCACGCTCCTCGTATGCTCTTAAATCCAGGCCGATTTCAACGCTGCCGATGGTGTTTCCATTGTGTTCGATGGAGGTCGAATGCTTGAGCTGATGGCCGCTGGACTTTTCCTGCCGGAAGATGATCCGCTGCTGATCGTCGCGAATGATCAGTGTGACGATCTCCGCATTTGATACAAATGCGCTTCCGATCTTGCCGATCAACTCATCATCAATGTTCCACAGCGGCCATTCAAGCGCTTCGTGGAGATAAACGGCATATTCAGATGATTTGCTCTCGTAGTTGGCCTCTGCTTCGCGCGAGGCATGAATATAATTAAGCAAGGTGGCCGCGATCGATACCAGCGAAACCAGCACGACCAGCGCCATCGTGAGTTCACGATAAATTGATTTTGTTTTTCCGGAAGATGCTTCCGGTTCTTTTCTATCAGGAGATAGCATTAGTTATCCCAGTCGCTGGCGTACAACTTCTCAAATTTTTTCAACTGCTCGAATCTGTCGGCGGGAATCCCGTCCTTTCCATAGAACCTTTCCAGCACGTCATGGTACTTTTTGCTGTGTAGCGTCTTATCCAGCACCTGTCGGTAACGACGTGCAACGACCTTGCCTTCCGCATCGGCGATATCGATCATGATGGCAATGGGCCGGACCGAACCCGGAATGGCAGATTGAACGAAGTTATCTTGCTCGGTTGGAAAGATATGACTGATCGAGTATTGCCCGGCTGCGCTCACCAGAATGCAGAAGTCGATCCTGCCCCTCTTTAATTTCTTCAACAGCGATTCGACTGAGTCGCTCTCTTCCACACTTATGCCATTGCGGACAAAATATTCCTTTTCTTCCAGCGTTCCGCGCAACACCCCCAGCGTGTGTCCTTGCAGGTCTTTCAGGTTATGGAATTCGATCACATCGTGATGCGGCTTGTAATAGAAAAATGCCGAACTGAATATGCCGATGGGAAAGATGGCGCGATGTTTCTGGGTTACCAGGATATCGGGGTCGCCGACGATATAGGGGGCAACGCTGTGCCGGTAGCGCTTCACGGGTAAATATTCGATGGAATATTTAATGCCGGCTGCTTCCGACATGACATTCAACATCGCCCCACCCAGGCCGTTTTCGGGTAGTGACGCAGACCAGAATGGCGGAGTCTCGGTGGACTGGAAAATAACGGGGCTATCCTTTGCTTGGGCAACGCCTGTTAACGCCAACAAGAAATACAACATTGCCACTGCCCATGTGCCGGCTTTTATTTCACCTCTTCTCGTTGTTGTTGCGCGGATCATTTCCAACCTGGATTAAGTCGCTTTAAACGATCAACATAATCGGCGGGTATCTGATCCTTGCCATGAAATCCCTCAATGATTTCCAGATATTTCCCGCTCTTGATGATCTTCCGCAGGCCTGTGTTGAAAGCCTGATACAGCTCGTTCCCATGCGCATCCTTTTTGTTGAAGATGAGCGAAACCGGTTCCTTGCCGCGCGAAATTTCCCTGAGATAGAACGCTACCGCGCGGTACTGCTTCTTTTCCTTTGCCGTCAATTCTTCTGAGTTGCCCATCAATGCCATCGCATCGTTGTTGGAAAGTGCGTACTTGGCGAGCTGTTTCGAAGGCAACACATCCACCGCCGGTTTTTTGCCGGCAGCCTTGAAGGCCTCAGTCACGATCTCAAGTACCAACTTGTTGTCCGCCTTGGCAGTAGTCTCCAGCGGCGCGAATTGATATCCCACGATGTCTATTTTTTTTTCTTCCCCGAACATTTTCGGTGCGATGCGGGGAGCGGTGGCCTCCGCACTCCATGAGCAAATCAGGAAAGACATTGCCAACAAATGAGCCATGCCGTTCCATGACAAACGAAAGGTAATTTGAGTTTTGTGATGTCTCATGGGTGATCTCCATTGATCAGTCCGCGATGCTGGAACTGGACAATACCAGCAACTTGTCCCACAGCTCGAAGTGGTGGTTGAACGGGTGGGTCTGCGACAGGAAGATGGTGACCTTCTCTTCCTTAGGGTCGACGCTGAAGCGTGTGGAATAAAGACCCGCCCACTCGAATGTCCCGATATCGCCGGCATCCACATTGTGTTCGCGGTCCGCCTGTATCCCCAAGCCCAGTCCGAACTTCCAGCCCTCATCATGCAACGTGATTTCTGAAAGTTTGCCGATCTGGTTGGTGGTCATTAGTTCGACCGTCTTGCGGCTGACCAGACGCACGCCATCCAGTTCTCCCTTGTTCAGCAACATCTGCGCGAAACGGAAGTAGTCGTAGGGTGTGGTTACCATACCGACGCCGCCCGAGAGGAAGGTCTTCGGCCCATTGGTCTGGAAGGTCGGGGAATACACATAGTCGCCTTCGCGATGCGGGCCAGGGGACACTTTTTCCAGCTTGCCGTGCCAGTCGCTCTTCCATACTACGGAGAGCCTGTCCTGCTTGCTTTCCGGCACGAAGAAATAGCTGTCGTTCATCTTCAGCGGATTGAATATTCTTTCCCGGATGTAGTCGTCCAGTTTCATGCCGGAGACCACTTCGACCAGATAGCCCTGCACGTCCGCCGCCATGCCATAGATGAATGCCTCGCCGGGCTGGCTGGCGAGAGGCAGGCGGGCCAGCCGCTTGACCATGTCACCTATCGTTCCTTCGGTCTCATACATCCCGCTGCTGATGTTGGCCTCCTCATACAGCACATGCATCTGGTGCAGCAAACGGTCTTTCGGGTACCACTCGGACGCAAATGGATAAGGCATGCCAGCGGTATGTGTGAGCAGATCCTTGATCGTGATGTCCCGTTTGGCGGGAACCAGCCTGAAAGCCGGATCGGAGCCCGGCGGCAACATCTCGATCACTTTGGGGTGAGCGAATTCGGGGATGTATTTGGCGACCGGGTCGGACAGCAGCAGCTTGCCTTCCTCATACAACTGAAGCACCGCCAACGTCACCACCGGCTTGGTCATCGAGCAGACACGGAACATGGTGTCTCGGCGCATCGGTTTGCCGATGTCGGCTTGGCCGAACGATTCGAAGTAGGCGATCTTCCCGTGGCGTGCAACAAGTACGACTGCACCCGCCATCTTCTTTTCTTCGATGTGACTTTGGATGAAGTTGCTTATCCGTTCAAGCCTGGGGGAAGATAATCCGACAGTCTCGGGCTGGACAACCTTGATGTCTTCTGCGGCGACCGGATTCGCCAGCAAAGCAACCCACAGCAGCAACGACAATTTAGCGAATTTCATTTCACCACCTTTGGTATGAACTGAACATTCTTGTTTGGTTTTTGGCTAACACTCTAGCAGCTTTTCAAGCTGGAAATGCAATGTCGCAAAAGATGCCTTGCATCAATGTTCAGAGTCCTTGAATGAATCTCGGCCGTTGGCAAACGAGGCGAGAAGTTGCGCCCTAGTCAAGAACCGCGTCCAGTCCGTCTCACGCCAAGAATGTGAATGCGTGATGGAAGAGGAAGCGAGTTTTTTTGGTGTATTTCACCCTGCCTAGTTTGTCAGGTACAATTTAAATACACAGAAATATATTGTGGTTAATTAACTCGAGGGAGATATTCATGAAAAGCACGTGGATTCAGGAGGTTCTAAGGGTTGTCTCATTAATTAGCGTCGCCATTCTTGTTACAGCCTGTGCTGCACCAGCGCCAACGCTGTACACCGCAGTCCAGAGGAGTGACGTTCCGTTTGCGAAGGAATTATTAGCTTCCGGCATCGATGCCAATGAAAAACATTCTGGCAGTCCAATGATTTATTGGGCAGCCCAATTTGGCAATTCGGAAATGATCAGATTGCTTGCGTCCAAGGGGGCCAAGGTGGATGAGCCGGGCATAGGCACGGAGCTCACACCGCTGGCCGGACTTGCCAGACACGCGAAAGAGCCGGACGAACTGGTTGCCGAAAACAAAAAAACGAATGAGGCGGTATTGAAGCATTACGATGAGGCAACTGCACGGCAGAACAAGTGGATCAGTCCAACCGACCCCGCCATGTTCTCAACTGTCGCCGATAGGGCCGCAACGCTGCTTGAGCTGGGTGCGGATCCAAACTATGTAATTGCTCTCGAGTGGACCCCGTTTCTGACTGCTGTGGAAAACAGGAATCTCACGATGGTCAAGGCGATGCTGGCGTCCAAAAATAAGAAGGTGAAGACCGAACTGCGCTTCCATCAGTGGGCAGATAAGGTGGCCCTCGCAGCCTTGGCTCTTCAGGATCAATTTAATCCTGGCAAGGGCACATATTTAACCGAAAATGGTGCGGAAATTGCCAAGTACTGGCAGGGTGTGCCGTCATACGATACTGCACTATTGTATGCAGCGGGCAAGAATGATCTTGAATTGGTGAAGATCCTTGTCGAGGGGGGAGCCAATGTCAATAACGGCAAGAAGAGAGAAGAACATACTAGTGTGACTATTGGCGACAAGATACACACCACTTCCACTTATTGGATTGTTGGTCCGCTGGATATCGCCGTAGAAAATGGCAACCAGGAAATGATCGAATATCTGAAGAGCAAAGGGGCAATAGCCGGTAAATCAAAGGCAAAATAAAACGAGTCAACGGCAATTAGATTCTTGAAAAAGAATACCTTGCCGGTTAGCCAAAATGAAAAGCCCGACATGAGCGTGTCGGGCTTTTTTATCTGGTCGGGGGGCTACCAGATTAAATACGCTAAGAACGTGTTCTGGCTATCTGTGCGGATGAAATGTCATTGGCACTGCCGTCGGCGGTAGCGATTTCAAAATATGTTTCTTCATCTTCCCCATCACGTGCATCTCGCACGCTTTGCAGTCGAATTCCAACCTCAGTTTCTCGCTGCCGTTGATGAGCGTCATCGGTTCGGCGCGCACCTGGCCTTGCACGCCGATCACGCCCTTGGCTTGCTTGGGGCACAGGCTCAGCGAGTAGCGGATGCAGTGGCGGGTGATCATCAGCGGCACTTCGCCTGCCTCTTCATGGGCTTCGTAGGCGGCTTCGATTAACTTCACGCCATGCCTGGAGTAGAAGCTGCGCGCTGCCGAGTTGTACACGTTGGCGAGGAAGGAGAGCGTCTCTTCCGGATACTTCGCGGGGGGTACTACGGCTGCTTTGCGTGAGAGGCGCGTATAGGCTTTGAGGCGAGCAGCTTCAAGCTGTTCTACTGCATCGCGGCGCAGTTTGTTCGCCAGTGAGCTGGGGATGAACCAAGGGTGCTTCCATTCGACGCCGAGCGCAGTTAATTCAAAATCGGTATTGCCGAAACGCGCCAGTTGTTCGCGCAGGTTGCCTTCCGCTTCTTCCGGATTCTTCGCGGGCTGTTTGTCGAAGGCGGCGCTGGCGGTGGCAACGATGCCATCCTCATCCTGCAGCGTGAGCGAGAAACCTTCTGCGGTTTCTGCGAATGTCGCGCTCAGACCGATGCGGCGCTCCGCAGACTTCTTGGTGAGCGTTTGTTCCCACGCGTGGTCGCGGTTGCGGCTGATGGCGGTGTTGGGACGCAATCCTTGCAGGGTGTGCATAGGTTCGTTGGGGAACACGCGCCACACCTTGCCTTTGCGCTCGACCACGTTGGCTTGCAGGCCGATCACCTCGCGCTTATGCAAATAATTCAAACCGTCGCTGTTGGCGAGATCTTCGTTCGATTCCATCTCGAACCACTTGTCGCCGACCTGTGTTACCGCACCCAGCTCCAGGCCGACGAAGGTGGGGGTGTCGAATGCGCCGATGTCCGCTTTGCGTCCTTGCGAGAAATAATCCGTCGCGCCGCGATGGAAGGTCTTGTCCGGGTTGGGCGTGAACAGCAGTTTTGTCTTGCCGCTGGACGATGCATGCAACTCGGGGCGCTCGTTCAATATCGCGTCGAGCAATTGGCGGTAGTGGCCGGTGATGTTCTTCACATATTGAACATCCTTGTAGCGGCCTTCGATCTTGAAGCTGCGCACTCCGGCATCGATGAGGGCACGCAGGTTGTCGCTCTGGTTGTTGTCTTTCACCGACAGCAGATGTTTCTCGAATGCGACGATCTGGCCTTTGTTGTCTTCCAGCGTGTAGGGCAGGCGGCAGGCTTGCGAACAATCGCCGCGATTGGCGCTGCGACCAGTGTGTGCGTGGCTGATATTGCACTGTCCCGAATACGCCACACACAGCGCGCCGTGGATGAAATGTTCGATGACGGTGTCGGCAGGCACGGCGGTGCGGATGGCAGATATTTCCTTGAGCGTCAGTTCACGTGCCAGCACGATCTGCGAGAAACCGACATCGGCGAGGAACTTGGCCTTTTCCGGGGTGCGGATGTCGCATTGCGTCGAGGCATGCAGATCCATCGGCGGCAAGTCCAGTTCCAGCAAGCCCAAATCCTGCACGATCAGCGCATCCACGCCCGCGTTATAGCAGTCGTAAATCAGCTTTCGCGCTTCCTCCAGTTCGCTGTCGTGCAGAATGGTGTTGAGCGTAACGAAGATGCGCGCATGGAAACGGTGCGCATAGTTCACCAGTTCGGCGATGTCTTTGATCGAGTTGCCCGCATTGTGGCGCGCGCCGAACGACGGCCCGCCGATATACACGGCATCAGCACCATGCAGTATGGCTTCGCGTCCGATGTCAGTGGTCTTGGCTGGCGCCAGCAGTTCCAGAGTATTTGTATTCATGTTGCAGGCTTATTTGCGGTGATAGGTGACGAAATGGTATTCCAGCGGCTGAGGCGTGTCCTGATGGCGGATTTCACGGGTGACTTCCTGCCAGCGTGATGGATCGAATTCGGGGAAGTGTGCATCGCCTCCGACATCCTGCTGGATTTCGGTTATGTATAAATTATCAATATAATCAAGTGCTTGTGTATATATCTCCGCACCGCCGACAATAAAGGTCTGGCTGTCAGCAGCGCAGAGTTTGATTGCTTCAGGCAGCGAGTGCGCCATCAGGCAGCCTTCAATCTGTAAATTCCGGTCGCGGGTCACCACTACCGTGGTACGTCCCGGCAGGGCTTTACCAATGGAATCGAAGGTCTTGCGCCCCATAATCATGTGATGCCCCATGGTCAGTGCCTTGAAATGCTTCAAATCTTCTGGGCAGCGCCACGGCAACGTATTGTTTACGCCGATGGTGCGGTTCTTCGCCATGGCGACGATGATCGAGATACAGGATTCAGGATTCAGGATTCGAGATTCAGGATTCGGCATGGTGATTACTCTTTGGTGGCCAGTGAACTTTTTAGGCCGTTTAGCATTTTTCCAATTTCGTTCGTCTGGTCCAATAGTGTGGATGTTTCATTGGAAACGATGAAATCCAGTCTTAATGCAATTTGTATTTGTGTTTCCAATTCCAGCAGCGAGCCATAGGCGATGGATAGGTGGTTGAGGTATGCGCCAGTCGCTTTACGACCATGGCCTTCGGCAATGTTGGAGGGAATGGAAACAGCTGCACGTCTCATTTGTGAAGACAGGCCGAAGCGCTCTTCGCTTGGAAACGTCCCTGTCATTTTGTAAACTGCTGTCACCAAATCCATGGC
>JARCRR010000187.1 GCA_029850565.1 Gallionella sp.
GTGTTGCAAATCAACTGACGGGGGAGGTGACATGACAGACAAAGGCAAGATACTCGCAGTCGACGACACACCGGCATCCTTGAAGCTGCTGACGGATATTCTGAAGGCAGAGGGTTACGAGGTGCGTTCTGCGATCAGCGGTGAGTTGGCTTTGCATGCGGCCGCCAGCAATCCGCCCGAACTGGTGTTGCTTGACATACGCATGCCCGAGATGGACGGGTTCGAAGTCTGCCGACGTCTTAAGGCTGACCCCAGAACGTGCACTGTGCCGGTGATCTTCGTCAGCGCGGTTACGGAAACGGACGAGAAAGTGGAAGGTTTCAAGGTCGGTGCAGTGGACTTCGTCACCAAGCCCTATCAACGTGACGAGTTGCTGGCCCGAGTGCACACCCATCTGGAACTGAACCGTCTGCGCAACCAGTTGGAAGACTTGGTAAAGGAACGCACAGCCCAGTTGATGGACAGCGAGAAAAAACTCAGGGCCAGCCTGATCGATTCCATCACGGCGCTTGCCGCCATCGTCGAGATGCGCGACCCCTATACCTCCGGCCATCAACGCCGCGTCGCCCATCTTGCCATCGCCATCGCCAAAGAACTTCAGATGCCGGCGGAACAGATCGAGGGTATACATTTGGCCGGGGTCGTGCATGATATCGGCAAGATCCAGATCCCCGCAGAAATCCTCAGCAAGCCCGGACATCTCACCAAGATGGAATTTGAACTCGTCAAGCAACACGCCCAAAGTGGCTACGAGATACTTAAATCCATAGACTTTCCATGGCCCATCGCACAGATCGTGCAACAACATCACGAACGTTTGGATGGTTCCGGCTACCCGCAGGCACTCGGGAGCGCGCAGATCCTGATCGAGTCCAAGATCGTGGCCGTGGCCGATGTTGTAGAGTCCATGATGTCCCACCGTCCCTATCGACCCGGATTGGGCATTGATGCTGCGCTGGAAGAAATCGAACTCAACAAAGGTAAGCTTTTCGATCCCCTGGTGGTGGATGCCTGTACCAAACTATTCAAGGAGCGTGGCTATGTCATCCCAAATTAAATCATCGCCGTGGCGGCTGGAATGGTCGGACGAACTGAGCGTGTGCATCCCCGAGATCGACGCCGAGCACAAGCACTTCATCATGCTCGTCAACGAACTCAACAGCGCGATCATCTCGCGCATGGGGATCGAGGAAATCAAGAGTTGCATGAGCGCCATTCTGGATGATGCAGTGGCGCACTTTGCCCATGAAGAAACATTGTTCAGGCAGTGGAACTATCCGGAGGCGGGAGATCATGCGGAGAAGCATACGCAGCTCAAGCTGGCGTTGCATGAAATCATGGGAACCTTCGAGCGCGGCGGATTCGACTACGAATGGATCGAGGCGGGATTGAAGGTAAAACAAGCATTGGTCGTACACTTGTTGAACGAAGACATGAAGTACCGGGACTATTGCCTGAAGAATAACTTGAGCCGTTGTTGAACCGCTCAACTGCTATTACACATCGACGCACGCTCGATTTGTTGAGTCAGGCCGAGAATGCCTATGGACGATTCGTTCCACACCAGTTGAACCAGACGCTGTGATCCAAAGTTGAGTAGCACAACGGGAAAGCAGCCATTGCCGGCCAGCAACTGAGGGAAACTGTCTTAACCGATGTATTCACCGGCCTACCCAATCGCCGTCATGCAGATAACAACACCTTTTCCAGCTTGCCCCAACTTTGCGAATTGGCTTTGCTGTCTGGCGCTTCTTCGGTGGTGAAGAGCACCGACCAAGCAAGTTCTTCCGACGACAACGGCTGCTGCACCTGCTGAAGTTTTTCCAGCACGATCACATCCGCTTCCGAGGCATCGTTGCGGCGCTGCCGGATGCGCTCGCGTAGTGTTGCGTCTTTTGCATGAAGTGACGCGATGGCGAATGGCACGGACATGGCTTGGGCAAGCGCGCGAAACCGTTCACGCTCTTCCATCTTAAGGAATGCCGCATCCACGATCACGGTGTAGCCCGCTTGCAATAGTCCATGCGCCAGTTCATGCAAACGAGCATAGGTTCTTTGCGTTGCCTCCTGCCCGTAGAGGTCGCCGACGCGACAACGGCTGCTCTCCTGTGCGCCTAACCCATATAGGCGTTTGCGTTCGACATCGGAACGGATACGGATGGCGCCCATCTGCTCCAGCGCGAACTGCGAGAAGGTGGTTTTGCCGGAACCGGGCAGCCCGTGAGTGATGATTAAGGCAGCAGGCCGAGGCGCAAGACACTGGCATGCAAGTGCGAGATAGCTGCGGCATACGCCCAGCTCATCTTCTCTGGCACGTTTCGAGATGTCCGCCTGTCCTGCACGGATGGCGCAAACCTTGGCGCGCACCGCAGCACGATACGACAGATAGAAACGCAGTACGGATACGCCTGCGTAGTCGCCGCCGGCTTCCAGCATGGCATTCAAAAAACGCCATGCGAGTTCCGCATGGTCGCGATGCAGCAAGTCCATCATCGCGAAAGCGACCTCATCCATCACATCTATCCAGCGCAGCGCAGGATTGAACTCGATGCAATCGAACGGGATCGGCGCATCACCGATAAGTACGATGTTGCCGAGATGCAGGTCGCCGTGACATTCGCGCACGAAGCCCTGCGCACGGCGAGCTGCGAATATTACTTTGCAGGAAGCGAATGCCTCTTCGGCTGCAAACTTCAATGCCGCGAGATGTTCCCTGTCTGCCTCTTGTGTGAACAGCAAGCGCATCTGCCCGAAATTCTGCTGCGCTTCCGCCTGTATCGTTCCGGATGTGCCAAAAGCCGAATCGAGATCGACCGCCGACAAACCTGCATGAAAGCGCGCAATGGCGATAGCCAGCGCATCGATGTGGCGCGGCGTCAACTTGCCGGTTGTCAGCAGATGGTCCATCAGATGACCGGATGCGAAACGATGCATCCTGACCGCATATTCGATCGCCGGTCGCACACCGAACCCGGGGGCGTCTACGCTGCCGCCGATGGCAACGACATCGAGATAGATGCCGGGTGCGGTACGCCGATTGAGCCTGACCTCCTCCTCGCAACAACAGCGGCGTGCTTCCAGATCGGCATAGTTCAGGAATCCCAGATCGACGGCCTTCTTGATCTTGTAGGCGTAACGCCCGGCGAGCAGTATCCACGAGATGTGCGTCTCGATCACCTGCACGTTTTTCGCCGGATGCGGATAGCGGCGAGGGTCGCGCAGGGCGGCGATAAGTCTGTGCTGGATGGTTTCGTTACTCATGCACTTTCCCTGTCAACGCAGCGGCTGAACAGTTCAATCACACAGTCGTGCTTGGTCAGCTTGTCTTTGCGCGAACCGTGCCGTCCGATTCCCGAGTGGCGCGAACCTGCCGCAGACTGCCGCTGAAGCGTAGCGGCATCGCTTCGCTCAAATGTTTTACTGAATAGGTTTTTCGGATGTCTGCCTTATGCACCTGCCACGGCGACGCGGTTCCTGCCTTCGCTCTTCGCCCGATAGAGCGCATGGTCTGCGGCCTGTATCAGCTTTTCCTGGCTGTCGAGTTGCGCACTGAAGCCAGCCACCCCAAGACTGATGCTGATGCGCAAGATTTGTTTCACACCCGCGCCATCGGTCACTTCGATCTGGCTCGATTCAACCAACTGACGCAGACGTTCCGCGACCAATGCAGCCCCGGCGATGGGGGTGTTGGTGCAGATCACCAGGAATTCTTCACCACCGTAACGTGCAACCATATCCAAATCGCGAACATCTGCCTTGATCAGGCTGCACATCTCACTCAAGACGACATCTCCGGCCTGGTGTCCGTACGTGTCGTTGACGAGCTTGAAATGGTCGATGTCGATCATCGTGATGGAGAGGTCGAGTGCATAGCGTTTGGCCCGCGCCACCTCCTCCTCAAGACGGCGATCCAGATAGCGACGGTTGTACACTTTGGTCAACGAGTCGGTGATGTTCTCCGATTCGAGCAGAGAGATGCGCTGCAGGTCGGCAGCGGTCTGCAACGACAGGCTTATCGTTTGCCATACGAATACGGCGCCGAACAACAAGATGCCGGGAAAGAGCAGTTCGACCCATTCACTTTGACGTCCCCAGATTATGACGATATAGCCCAGATATCCGGCGATGAAGGTGGCGATCAAACAGCCCATGAACAACCATTTGTTGCGCAACGATCCGGCCGGAAGCATCAAGACCAGCCTGCACAGCGGGGCAAGCGTCGCTATATGGATGAGCAGTCCGATCGCTACCAGAGAGGTGGAAAAAAAAGAGATCATGGTCGGATACACCTGTCGTTTGCTTACCGGACTCGAACAAGAGATTCACATTGATCCATCGCCACAGCGTGATGAATCGCTGTTTGCATTATGCCGTATCGGGAAAATCGATGTTAGTGCGTTGGGAACACGTTAACGAAGACTACCCCGGAGATGCGGTCAAATCCCCGCCCACCACAGCCTTAACCTGAGTCCGATCTCGGTCGTGTAACCGACCTCGATGAAACTTATCCGCCCATCGGGAGCGATGATGAAACTGGCGGGCACGGCATGCACGCCCCATGCTTCGGAGATGCCGCCGTCCGGGTCGTTCACCGTCGCAAAGGCGATGCCCTGCTCCTGCATGTATCGCACGACCTCATTGGTCAGCCCGCTATTCATCGCGACAGTGATGGTGTCCGGATAGTCGCGCGCGATGGCTGCGATGTTGCCCTGTTCGGTGCGGCAGATGGGGCACCAGGTGGCCCAGAAGTGGACCAGTGTCGGCCTGTCCGGATGCGCGGGTAACGCGTAATGCGTCTGCGCCAAAGTCACGCCTTGCAAGGCGGGCGCGATGCCGCTGGCCATGTCGCGTTGTTGCCATGCGCGGACGCATGCCACGACCACGACGATGACTAGCGCGTTGATGGCATAGCCGCGCCACTTGCTTGAGCGCACTTTGTTGGCGGCCTTGTCAGCCATCTACTCGAAATCGCCCCAAGGATTTTTGGATGCGCTCTTGGTTCTGGTCTCGAATTTTTCGATGTCGCGCCTATCGCGTTTGGTGGGGCGGCCTTTGAAAGTCGGCAGTGGCAGCGCTTTGTTCTGCTCGGCGATCACGGCACGGCGCGCTTTGCTCTCGTCCGTTTCCCGATACAGCTTTTGTGCCTCGGGTGCACCGCCACGCTTGTTGGAAAGTCCCAACACTTCGATATCGAAGTGATATTGGCCGAGGCGGATGACCAGTCTGTCACCCACGCCGATGGCCTTGGCTGGTTTGATGCGCACCTCGCTCATCGTCACCTTGCCGCTCTCCACGGCATCGGCAGAGAGGCTGCGTGTCTTGAAGAAACGCGCAGCCCACAGCCATTTGTCGATGCGGAGTTTGTCGGCGGAGTCGGTCATTCTAAAAACTTAACTAGCCACAGATGAAAATCACAACCAAATCGGCTTTCATCTGTGGCTGAAGGTTGTTACTTTACGCAGTCCACGTAGTACACGCGCTCGCCGTTGACCCTCTCTGCCACCAGACCGTGGATGTCGGTCTCGAAACCGGGGAACTGTTTGTTGAAGTCGCGCGCGAACTTGAGGTAATTCATGATGGTCTTGTTGAAACGCTCACCCGGGATCAACAACGGAATGCCGGGCGGATACGGTGTGAGCAGCACCGCGGTGATGCGTCCTTCCAGATCGTCGATCGCCACGCGTTCGATCTCGCCATGCGCCATCTTGGCAAAGGCATCCGACGGCTTCATCGCGGGCACCATGTTGGACAGGTACATCTCGGTGGTCAGCTTGGCCACATCGTTGGCCTTGTAGATGCCGTGGATCTGGTCGCACAGGTCGCGCAGTCCGATCTTTTCGTAGCGCGGATTCTTGGCGATGAATTCCGGCAGCACGCGCCACAGCGGCTGATTCTTGTCGTAGTCATCCTTGAACTGTTGCAGTTCGGTCACCATGCTGTTCCAGCGACCTTTGGTGATGCCGATGGTGAACATGATGAAGAAGGAATACAGACCGCACTTCTCCACCACCACGCCGTGTTCGGACAGATATTTGGTGACGATGCTGGCGGGGATGCCGCTGTCGGCGAAGTCGCCGTCCACATCCAACCCCGGCGTGACCACGGTGGCCTTGATCGGGTCGAGCATGTTGAAGCCCTCGGCCAGCTTGCCGAAGCCGTGCCAGCGATCGTCGGCGCGCAACACCCAATCCTCGCGATCGGCCATGCCCTCTTCCGACAGGTAATCGGGGCCCCACACTTTGAACCACCAGTCCGCCCCCCACTCTTCATCCACCTTGCGCATGGCGCGGCGGAAGTCGAGCGCCTCGGCGATGGACTCTTCCACCAGCGCGGTCCCGCCGGGTGGCTCCATCATCGCGGCGGCCACGTCGCACGAGGCGATGATGGCGTATTGCGGCGAAGTCGAGGTGTGCATCAGATAGGCTTCGTTGAAACAGTCGCGGTCGAGTTTGCGCGACTCGCTGTCGCGCACCAGTATCTGCGATGCTTGGCTCAATCCGGCCAGCAGCTTGTGGGTGGACTGGGTCGAGAAGATCATCGACTCCTTGGCGCGCGGACGACCTTTGCCGATGGCATGCATGCTCTTGTAGAAATCGTGAAATGCCGCATGCGGCAGCCACGCCTCGTCGAAGTGCAGCGCATCGATCTTGCCGTCCAGCATCTCCTTCAACATCTCGACGTTGTACATCACGCCGTCATAGGTACTCTGCGTGATGGTGAGGATGCGCGGCTTGCGCGTCTTGTCCTTGATGAACGGGTTGGCGTCAATCTTCTTCTGGATGGTTGCCGGCTCGAACTCCGATTTCGGGATGGGGCCGATGATGCCGAAGTTGTTGCGCGTCGGGGTGAGGAACACCGGCACCGCACCGGTCATCATGATCGCGTGCAGGATGGACTTGTGGCAGTTGCGGTCCACCACCACGATGTCGTCCGGCGCCACCATCGAGTGCCACACGATCTTGTTCGAGGTCGAGGTACCGTTGGTGACGAAATACAGATGGTCGGCATTGAAGATGCGTGCCGCGTTGCGCTCGGATGCGGCGACCGGGCCGGTGTGGTCGAGCAATTGACCCAACTCATCCACCGCGTTGCACACATCGGCACGCAGCATGTTCTCGCCGAAGAACTGGTGGAACATGCGCCCCACCGGGGACTTCAGGAACGCCACGCCGCCGGAGTGGCCGGGGCAGTGCCACGAGTACGAACCGTCTTGCGCGTAATCCACCAGCGCGCGGAAGAACGGCGGTGCCAGTGAATCCATGTACGACTTTGCTTCGCGGATGATGTGGCGCGCCACGAACTCCGGCGTGTCCTCGTGCATGTGGATGAAGCCGTGCAGCTCGCGCAGGATGTCGTTGGGGATGTGGCGCGAGGTGCGCGTCTCGCCGTATAGATAGATGGGGATATCGGCGTTCTTGTAGCGGATCTCTTCCACGAAGGCGCGCAGTGTGCGCAACGCCACCTCGGTCTCTTCATCGCTGCCCGCACCAAACTCCTCATCGTCGATGGACAACACGAATGCCGAAGCGCGGCTCTGTTGTTGCGCGAACGAGGTCAGATCGCCGTAGCTGGTCATACCGACCACCTCGATCCCTTCTTTCTCCAGCGCGTCCGCCAGATCACGGATGCCGTGGCCGCTGGCGTTCTCCGAACGGTAGTCTTCGTCGATGATGATGATGGGGAAGTTGAATTTCATGGATAGCTCCCTAAAGGGCAATACAAATAAAAAATGGTGCGAATCTTCGAAGTCTAGCGGTAGTTTATTACAGGGAATGGCTAGTCCTGTGGTGGAAACGAACTCTCTAGGTTGTTCATCAACTCGATGAACACGGCACGGACTTGCTGCTCGTCGCACCCCATGAGCACCGCATCTTCAAATGCGTCTTGGCAGACTTGGCGTATCTCAACGAGATTCTCTTGCAAGACTTTGTTCTTCTCCACGCAGGCGATGACATCGCCAGTGGAGGAACGCCAGATGATCTGCTTACGGTGAGGCATTTAGATCTTCGGGAGGGTGACACCGACCTGGCCCTGATACTTGCCGCCACGGTCTTTATAGGAGGTCTCGCACACTTCGTCGCTCTCGAAGAACAGCACCTGCGCCACGCCTTCGTTGGCGTAGATCTTCGCGGGCAGCGGCGTGGTGTTGGAGAACTCCAGCGTCACATAGCCTTCCCACTCTGGCTCGAACGGGGTGACGTTGACGATGATGCCGCAACGCGCGTAAGTGGATTTGCCCAGACACACGGTCAGCACGCTGCGCGGAATGCGGAAGTACTCGACGGTGCGTGCCAAAGCGAAGGAGTTGGGCGGGATGATGCAATAGTCGGCCTCCACGTTCACGAAGGAGCTGGGGTCGAAGTTCTTGGGATCGACGATGGTGCTGTTGATGTTGGTGAACAACTTGAATTCGCGCGAGCAGCGGATGTCGTAGCCGTAGCTCGACGTGCCGTAAGAAACGATCTTCTGACCGTTCACTTCCTTCACTTGGTTCGGCTCGAACGGTTCGATCATGCCGTGCTGTTCGCACATGCGGCGTATCCACTTGTCTGACTTGATACTCATCCTGATTCCTTGAGGGGTTTATGCGGGCGCGATTTTACCCAAAATACTCGGCGGTGCGTGGGTTTTGCTACAATCGCGCCCTCATCGAATTTAAGTATAAAAGCGAGCGAGGCGGATGCAATGCAAGGCGCACGGCGCGCAGGAACCGGAATGCACACCTAGTGCATGAGGATTCCGAGCACCGCGCAACGCCGCAGTGCGCCGCCGCAGCCGCTTTTAAAGGAAGCCCGCAATATGACCCGCAAGATTTTAGTTACCTCCGCCCTGCCCTACGCCAACGGCAGCATCCATTTGGGCCACCTCGTCGAATACATCCAGACCGATATCTGGGTGCGCTTCCAGAAGATGCGCGGCAACACCTGCCACTATGTGTGCGCCGACGACACCCACGGCACGCCCATCATGCTGCGCGCCGAGAAGGAAGGCATCACGCCGGAGCAGCTTATCGCCCGCGTGTGGCAGGAGCATTACGACGACTTCAGCGCATTCCACGTGGCTTTCGACAATTACGGCTCGACCAACTCGAACGAGAACAAGGAAAGCGCACAAAGCATCTATCGCACGCTCAAGGCCAACGGCCTGATCGAGGTGCGCTCCATCGAGCAGTATTACGACCCGGTCAAGAACATGTTCCTGCCAGACCGCTTCATCAAGGGCGAGTGCCCGAAGTGCCACGCCAAAGACCAGTACGGCGACAACTGCGAAGTGTGCGGCGCGGCTTACGCCCCAACCGAACTCATCAACCCGTTCTCTGCCGTGTCCGGTGCCAAACCGGAGCTGCGCAATTCCGACCACTATTTCTTCAAGCTCTCGGCCGATACTTGCCAGCAGTTCCTGCGCAAATGGACGCGCGGTGGCTCGTTACAAGCCGAGGCAGCCAACAAGATGCAGGAATGGCTGGGCGCCGAGGGCGAGAACAAACTCTCCGACTGGGACATCTCGCGCGACGCTCCCTATTTCGGTTTCGAGATCCCCGATGCGCCAGGGAAATATTTTTATGTGTGGCTGGATGCGCCGGTCGGCTACATGGGCAGCTTCAAGCAGCTGTGCGCCAAGACCGGCATCGCCTTCGACGAATACTGGAAACAAGGCTCCGACACGGAGCTGTACCACTTCATCGGCAAGGACATCCTCTACTTCCACGCGCTGTTCTGGCCTGCGATGCTGCAACATGCCGGCTTCCGCACGCCGACCAAACTGTTCGCGCACGGCTTCCTCACCGTGAACGGCGAGAAGATGAGCAAATCGCGCGGCACTTTCATCACCGCGCGTAGCTATGTCGACCACATCAAGAACACCGAATACCTGCGCTACTACTACGCCGCCAAGCTGAACGGCAGCATGGAAGACATCGACCTCAACCTTGAGGATTTCGTGGCGAAGGTGAACAGCGATCTGATCGGGAAGTACATCAATATCGCGAGCCGGTGCGCTGGTTTTATTACCAAACGATTTGAAGGGAAGCTTTCGACCAACTTGGTTGACCGATGGCTTCAAAATCAACTTGAGGAACCATTCAGCAACCTCCCTGAGGTCACTCAGAAGATTTTTCTGGATGACAAAAGCACAATTAATCAGATAACTCGATTCCCTGACGAATTAGCATTGGTTGATTTATTGCCGGAAATGCAAGGGCATTCATTACAACTTGCTGAACTCTATGAGCAAAGAGACTTTGCTAGAGCCATCCGGCAAATCATGGAGCTAACTGATATGTGTAACACCTATGTAGATAGGTTAGCGCCATGGGCATTAGCAAAGAATTTTGAAGCCAATGAAGAAAGAATTCATATTGGCTGCTCAATTGCACTTAATGCATTCCGATTGCTGACCCTATACCTAAAGCCTGTGCTACCAAAACTTGCGAAGGAAGTGGAAGGATTCCTCAATATTCCATCTCTCCAATGGAGCGATGCTCAAACATTGCTACAGAATCATGCGATCAACACCTACCAACACCTCGCCACCCGCCTCGACCCCAAACTCATCGAAGCGATGGTCGCCGCCAACCAGGAAAGCCTGAAACCCATGACCGAATCTCATTCCGAAACTCGTCACGCCGAACACCAGCAGAAGGCTATCGCCCCTATCGCCGAGACCATCAGCATCGACGATTTCAGCAAGGTCGATCTGCGCGTGGCGCGTATCGCCAATGCCGAGCATGTGGAAGGTGCGGAGAAGCTGCTGAAGCTGACGCTGGACATCGGCGAAGAGAAACCGCGCACGGTGTTCGCGGGCATCAAATCGGCTTACGATCCGGAAAAACTCAAGGGCCGCATGACGGTGATGGTCGCCAACCTCGCGCCGCGCAAGATGAAGTTCGGCATGTCGGAAGGCATGGTGCTGGCGGCTTCGGGCGAGGCTCCGGGGTTGTTCATCTTGTCGCCGGATGACGGCGCACAACCCGGCATGCG
>JARCRR010000188.1 GCA_029850565.1 Gallionella sp.
CATTGCCGTTCGGACCAAGGAATAAGATCTTCGATCCTTTATCCCAAGAGCCTTCAAAGTAAGAGCCTTCGCAAAATTCCGCCGTCCAAATCCGGTAGGTCTTTTGTTCCAGCATGGTTGCCCAGACTTTTTCTTTGGGTGCCTTGATGGTGATGGAATAGTGTAAAGAGCCCATGTCGTTCTCCCTAAGAGTTCAAGTTACTTGTCGCGCATAACTGACCGTCAACATCTCCCACCGGTGCCCATCCGGTTCGTCCCAATAGACGTTTCCGTACTGCGTGTTGACCTGCATATCCATAGGCCCGCTTACTGTGCTGCGATATTTGATTCCGGCCGCTTTGATGCGCTCAAGAATGGCCTTGAATTCATGCGGACTGACGCGAAAACAAAAGTGATAGATGGGAAACTGCTCATCAGTGTCTTGAAAGTCGAGCGTCAATCCGTCATTCACATACACCGGAGAAAAAAGTCCCGCTCCTGTTTCAGACCACGGAACATCGAGCAACTCTGCCAGGAGTTTCGCCGATGCGATCCGGTTGCGGGTTGGTACGATGGTGTGGTCGAGTTGAATGGTCATGGCGTTCTCGATGTTGGCCGGTCAGAACGTCCCCGTTTTGACTTCTCCCGCTCGTCTAAACTTTGCGGCTATCACGCCTGATGGCGTGGTTTTTGATTCAAGCAAGGTAAAGGCGGCGGGCATCGTGCCTTTATCGAACAGTCGTTTCCCTGAGCCAACTGTCACCGGGAATATCTTGAGCCAGAACTCATCAACCAGATCATGGGCCAACAGCGTCTGGATGAAATTGGCACTGCCATGCACTTGTAGCTCCGGGCTGTCCTGCTGTTTAAGTTTTCTAACCTCATTCACCACATCGCCGTTGAGAAAGGTGGTGTTTTTCCATTTGTGGTGGGTGAGCGTATTCGAAGCCACATACTTGTTGGCGTTGTTGATGGCCGCCCCTTCTTCGGGATGATTGGGCCAATAGGAGGCAAAGATTTCAAAGGTCTTTCTGCCCAACAACAGATCAAACGGATGTCCCATCTGTTCTGCCATTATCTGGCCCCCCATCTCATCGAAGTAGGGAACTGTCCATCCGCCGAATTTGAAATTGCCGCTGACATCTTCTTCCGGGCCACCGGGTGCCTGCATCACGCCATCGAGGGTGACGAAAGTCAGAACGATGATTTCTCTCATGGCTGCCTCCTCGTGTAATGAAGGTGAGGATCACTCACTTCTATGTAGCATTCGCGGCGCGCTGCAATTCGGCAATATTCAATTTCTTCATGGTGAGCATCGCTTCAATGACGCGCGCCAGTTTTTTCTTGTCCGAGGTCTTTTGCATCTCGTACATGACCGTCGGCACGATCTGCCAGGTCACGCCGAATTTATCCACCAGCCAGCCGCATTCGCCCGCATCGGGGTCGGCGGAGAGTTGTTCCCAGTAATAATCGATTTCCTGCTGTGTGTCGCAATTCACCACGAAAGAAATCGCCCCGTTGATCTTTTGAAAAGGTCCCGCACTCATCATTTGATATTGTTGCCCGAATAATTCGATGGTGACGATCTCCACCGTACCCGACGGCGTATTTTCGATAAATGTGGTGTCGGTGATTTTGGCATCTTTGAATACCGACACATAAAACCGCGCCGCCTCCGCAGCCTGAGTGTCGAACCACAAGAACGGAATGATTTTTTGCATGATGTTCTCTTCAAATCTATTTAGGGATGACGTGTTACTTCGTAGTGCAGACACACCACTCCCGATGTAAAAATCTTACTTTTCACTAGCTTGAGTTTGGTTCTGTCCTTGATGTTTTTGAATAAGGGAATCCCTTGTCCAAGTAACACGGGATTGATGAATATCCAATACTCGTCGATGAGATTTTCCGCCATCAGCGCATGCGTGGCGGAGGGGCTGCCGAATACTAAAATTTCGCTTCCTGTAGATTGCTTCAACAGGGTGATTTCATCGCTCAAATGGCTGCGGATGATTTTTGTGTTGGCATCATTTTTATCGGCCAACGTTTTCGACAACACCACTTTGCGGGCGCTTTTGTACCAACGGGAATGCTCATGGTCATGCTTGCTGGCGTTGGGTTGTGCAGCGGCAGTTGGCCAATAGGCTTCCATCATCTGATAGGTGACACGACCATAAAGCGCGGTGTCCGTTTGTTGGATGCGCTGCTCAACATAATCAAACAATTCGTCGGTGATGCTTACCCAGTCCAAACTGCCATCCGCAGAGGCCACAAAGCCATCGAGAGATAAATGCACAAACGAAACGATTTTTCGCATGATTCCTCCGCAGTGTAAAAAAGTTAAGTCTGTTTGCGTGTGTGCAAATAACCGCCCAGCCAAGCGTAGGGCATGGTCAAAATAATGAGCGACAGCGGATACCACACATGTCCCAAGTCCCACATGGCAATCGCGCCCAAACTGGACAGCGCCACGCCGATGCCGCCCAGAATAAGCGCGTGTCGCATCGGGTTCGCGGGGGCAAGCCGCGCGGTGATGTAGCAGCCCAAGATAGAAAAGATCGCGCGATAAGCGGATGCCCACATTAGCCCCGCATCGGTGAGCGGTTCGCCGCGCTTGGGCATCCAGCCCATGGATTCAAACAAAACATCCATGCCTGTATGGGAGACAAAAATAAATATCAGTCCAGCCAATACCGCCAAAGTGCTGCGTTTCATCACTTTCTCCTAGTTGACTTTATGGGCGCTCGGCGACGGTCTTTAAGTTGGCAAGGCTGGCCTCGAAGTCTTTGCCGATCATTTTGTCCATGCTGATGAGCACGCTAAACAACTTGGAGATGAAAGGAGAGGGGCCATACATAGCCCAAGTAACGAGGGTGCTGTTGCCCTGCGGCTGGAGGGTGATGTCTGCCGTATTGTGTGCCTCGAACGGAGTGATGAAATCGAGCTGGATGACCACCTTGGAGGCGGCGACGGATTCGGTGATGGTCATGCGTCCATGGCCGACCTTCTTGTTGCCTTCCCATTCATAAGTCGCCCCTTGCCCCCCACTGTTCGTGCTGTAGGTCTTCTTCATCTGCGGATCCATTTTTTCCCACGTTGACCATGCGACCCAGTTGCGCAGGTCGTTGATGTGGGGGAAGAGCTTATCTGGTGTGGCTTGGATCAGAGTACTGCGTTCCACCCGGAACATATCAGGTTTAAATGCCGCGATAATTAAGATGGCAGCGATGGCGAGTACAACGAGAATGAGGATAAGTTTGAGCATGGAACTTCTCCTTGAGGATTGATTGTTGACTAATTTAGTGCGAATTCTCCGCGCATTAAGTTTTTCGTCAAGTAAGCGCTCGGCTAAAGGCCGGGTCGGTTAGACATTCCCCCCGTAAATCATTAGACTTGCGGCCTTTTTTGCACAGGCAAGCATCATGTCAGACGCCATCGACCAGACTACCCAAGAACCCGCAGCCGTTCCGCGCGACAAGATCGCGCGCGAAGTGGCGCGCCGCCGTACTTTCGGCATCATCTCCCACCCCGATGCGGGCAAGACCACGCTCACCGAAAAACTGCTGCTGTTCTCCGGCGCGATCCAGATGGCGGGTGCGGTGAAGGCACGCAAGAGCGGTCGCCATGCGACCTCGGACTTTTTGGAAATCGAAAAGCAGCGCGGTATCTCGGTCGCCAGTTCGGTGATGCAGTTCGAGTATCGCGACCATGTGGTGAATCTGCTCGATACACCGGGTCACCAAGATTTCTCGGAAGATACCTATCGCGTGCTCACCGCCGTGGACTCGGCGCTGATGGTGATCGACGCGGCCAAGGGCGTGGAAGCGCAGACCATCAAGCTGCTCAACGTGTGCCGCATGCGCAACACGCCCATCGTCACCTTCATGAACAAGATGGACCGCGAGGTGCGCGATTCATTGGAGTTGTTGGACGAGGTGGAATCGGTGCTCAACATCCAGTGTGCGCCGGTGACCTGGCCGCTCGGCATGGGCAAGACCTTCCGTGGTGTGTATCACCTGCTGCGTGATGAGATCCTGTTGTTCACACCGGGCGAGGAACGCGCCGATGGCGAGGTCGAAGTCATCAAGGGTATCGACAACCCCATCCTTGCCGAACGCTTTCCGCTGGAGATCGAGCAACTGAAAATGGAAGTGGAACTGGTGCACGGTGCCTCGCACCCCTTCGATCTGCAACGCTTCCTCGAAGGCAAACAGACGCCGGTGTTCTTCGGCTCCGCGATCAATAACTTCGGTGTGCGCGAGATTTTGAATGCCTTGCTGGACTGGGCACCGGCCCCGCGCGAGCGCGATGCCACGGCGCGTGTTGTGAATCCGAGCGAGCAAGCGTTCTCCGGATTCGTGTTCAAGATTCAAGCCAACATGGATGCCAATCACCGCGACCGTATCGCCTTCCTGCGCGTGTGTTCAGGCCATTTCGAGCGCGGCATGAAGATCAAACATCTGCGCATCGGTCGCGAGATACGTGTGTCCAACGTGGTGACCTTCATGGCTTCTTCGCGTGAGCAAGTGGAAGAGGCTTACGCGGGTGACATCATCGGCTTGCCCAATCACGGCAACATGCAGATTGGTGATAGTTTCTCCGAAGGGGAGCTGTTGCAGTACACCGGCATCCCGTATTTCGCACCGGATTTTTTCCGCTCGGTGCGCATTCGCAACCCCATCAAGGTGAAGCAGTTGCACAAGGGTTTGCAGCAACTGGGTGAAGAGGGCGCAGTTCAAGTGTTTAAGCCCGTTGATGGCGGAGACTTGATCCTGGGCGCGGTCGGTATGTTGCAGTTCGACGTGGTGGCGAGTCGCCTGCATGGTGAGTACGGCGTGGATGCGATGTTCGAGAGTGCCAGCGTCAACACAGCGCGCTGGGTGACTTGCGACGATGCCAAAATCTTGGCCGATTTTCAGAAAGCGCTGTCGCACAACCTTGCCATCGATGCGGCAGGCAACCTGGCTTACCTCGCGCCGAACAGCGTCAACCTCAAGCTCACGCAGGAGCGCTGGCCCAAGGTGGTCTTCCATACGACGCGTGAACACGCGGTGAAGCTCTGATGCAACAACTCGAATTTCAACTGCGTGGTGAGTTCGTCGAACTTAATCAACTGCTCAAGCTCACTGGCGTATGCGATAGCGGTGGTGCCGGTAAGGCGCTAGTAGCCGAAGGTGTGGTATCCGTTGATGGGCAGATCGAGTTGCGCAAAACAGCGAAGATACGCGCTGGTTCGGTCGTGACTTTGGGCGATGTGGCGATTAAGGTCATCACCTGACTATGTTGTACATCGCTCACAACATCATCATCGAAGAGCGAGAGATCGAACTGACGGCTGTTCGTGCGCAAGGGGCGGGTGGACAAAATGTGAACAAGGTGTCGAGTGCGATGCATCTGCGCTTTGATGTCAATGCTTCGTCGCTTCCTCAAGAATTCAAAGAGCGCTTGTTGCAACTCAACGACCAGCGCATTACCAAAGACGGCGTGGTCATCATCAAGGCGCAGGAATACCGCAATCAAGAACAGAACCGCAACGAAGCGCTGCGACGTTTGAAAACATTGTTGCTTTCGGTCGCCACAAAACCCAAGCCGCGTGTCGCCACCAAGCCGACACGCAGTTCGCAGAAGAAACGTTTGGAAAGTAAGAACAAGCACGCTACGACGAAATCATTGCGTGGCAGGGTGACGGAGTAACACATGGCGATCAAAGCAACCATCTTCAAAGTAAATCTGCAAATCGCGGACATGGAGCGTCATTACTACCAGAATCACTCGCTTACCATTGCGCGCCATCCATCTGAAACGGACGAGCGCATGATGGTGCGACTGCTGGCTTTCGCCCTGCATGCTCACGAATACCTGGAATTCGGTCAGGGCATGACCAATGATGAAGAGGCGGATATATGGCAGAAGGACTTAACGGGTTCCATCGAGTTGTGGATCGACGTCGGCATCCCTGACGAGAAACTCATCCGCAAAGCCTGCGGTCGTTCCGGGCAAGTGGTGGTGTATGCCTATGGCGGGCGTGTCGCTGAGATGTGGTTCGACAAAGACCGTGCTCAGTTCGAGCGCCAGAAGAACCTGACCATCATCAATCTTCCTGTCGAGAGTACTAAAGAACTCGCCAAACTGGCACAGCGCACGATGGATCTGCAATGCACCATTCAAGACGGGCAGGTGTGGTTGAGTAACGGAGCGGCGAGTGTGCAGGTGGAGCGTGGGGTACTGAAACCTGCCGGATGAGCAACAGTGTTACTTGTTGAAATCGAATCGGGTCATGATCAGATGATGGTCTGAAGC
>JARCRR010000189.1 GCA_029850565.1 Gallionella sp.
GTTATGGCGCTCCCTCTTCGGCTTCACGCGCAGGCCGAAAGCCACGTTCTCGAACACGGTCATGTGACGGAACAAGGCGTAGTGCTGGAACACGAAGCCGACGTTGCGTTGGCGCGCATCACGTTGCTGCACATCTTCACCGTGAAACAGCAACTTGCCCGAATCGGCCAGCTCCATGCCGCCGATGATGCGCAGAAGCGAAGTCTTGCCGCAACCGGACGGGCCGAGCAGCGCGAGCAACTCACCGCTGTTCACTTCGAGGTTGATGTCGTCCAGCGCTTTGAAAGTGCCGAATTGTTTGTTCAGATTTTGGATCGTGATGCTCATGTCTATGCTCCGTGATGCAAAGGTTCGCCGCTGCGTCTTGCTTGCCACTCGACCAGCGATTTGACGATCAGTGTGATCACCGCCAACAAAGCCAACAGCGATGCCACGGCGAATGCGGCGACAAAGTTGTATTCGTTGTAGAGGATCTCCACGTGCAAGGGCATGGTGTTGGTCAGACCGCGGATGTGGCCGGACACCACTGACACCGCACCGAACTCGCCCATGGCACGGGCGTTACACAAGATCACGCCATACAACAATCCCCACTTGATATTCGGCAGCGTGACGCGCCAGAAGGTCTGCCAGCCGGATGCGCCGAGCGACACCGCTGCCTCTTCCTCTTCCTTGCCTTGTGCCTGCATCAAGGGAATGAGCTGACGCGCGATGAAAGGAAAGGTGACGAAGATGGTCGCCAACACGATGCCTGGCACGGCGAAGATGAGCCTGATGTCATGCGCTTGTAGCCAATGCCCGAACCAACCTTGCGCGCCGAACAGCAACACATACACCAGGCCAGACACTACCGGACTCACTGCGAACGGTAAGTCGATGAGCGTGATGAGCAGACTCTTTCCTTTGAAATCAAACTTGGCGATCGCCCACGCGGCAGAGACACCGAAGACGAGATTGGCAGGAACGGCGATGCCAGCAGCGATGAAGGTGAGCTTGATGGCTTCCCAAGCGACAGGCTCTTTCAGCGCAGCACAATACAAATCCCATCCCTTGGCGAAGGCCTCGACGAAGACCGTGACGAGTGGCAACACCAAGAAAAGCGCCATGAAGACCAAGGCGATAGTGACCAGCGTTACGGTCACCACGGCGGACTCTTGGGTGGAGATGCGTCGTTTAATATTTTGCGCAGACATCATCGACTCCCCTTTCTAGAACTCCACCACTGCAAGCCATTGATGAGCAGCAGCAGTGCGAACGAGAGCACCAGCATCGCGATGGCGATGGCAGTCGCACCAGCGTAATCGTATTGCTCCAACTTGGCCACGATGAGCAACGGTGCGATCTCGGAAATGTATGGCATGTTGCCCGCAATGAAGATGACCGAGCCGTATTCACCGATGGCTCGCGCCAAGGCCATGGCAAAACCTGCCAGCACCGCAGGGAAGATGGCAGGGAAAATCACGCGGCGGAACACGTCCCAGCGTCCCGCACCCAGACTCGTAGCCGCTTCCTCTACCTCGGCTTCCACATCCGCCAGCACTGGCTGTACGGTACGTACGACGAAGGGGAGTCCGATGAAAGTGAGTGCCACCACGATGCCTATGGGCGTGTAGGCGATCTTGATGTCGTGTGCGGCGAAGTAGTGACCGATCCAACCGTTAGGTGCGTAGAGGGTTGCCAAGGTGATACCCGCTACCGCTGTTGGCAACGCAAAAGGCAGATCGACCAGTGCATCGATGATGCGCTTGCCGGGGAAGGTATAACGCACCAACACCCAAGCCACGATGAGGCCAAAGACAGCATTGATGCCGGCGGCGATGAACGAGGTCACGAAGGTCACGCGCAAGGAGGCGACCACACGGTCACTGGTGACTACATCCCAGAAGCCGCCAAAGCCAAGCTCCGCCGTCTTGAAGAACAGCGAAGACAGCGGGATGAGCACGATCAACGAGAGATAAAGTACCGTGAAACCCAGTGCCAGATTGGATCCGGGCAGAACGGTATGTGCTTTGAAACGAGACATCGCTTATTCCTGATATTGGATTAGCGCGCAGTCTATTGATGAGCGACCATGTCGAGAAATAATTAAAACTGCATTCGTTAGCAGTAATTGGAATAATGAAAAACAGAGGCATGGAGTGCCTCTGTTGGTGATACGACGCAAGATTTACTTCTTGCCGTAGATCTGATCGAAGATGCCGCCGTCAGCAAAATGTTCTTTCTGCGTCTTGGTCCAGCCGCCGAATACTTTGTCGATGGTGATCAGTTTCAGTTTGGGGAAGCGTTTCTCGTATTTCTTGGCCACTTTGGCATCGGTTGGACGATAGAAGTTCTTCGCTGCTATCTCTTGGCCTTCTGGTGTGTACAAATATTCCAAGTAGGCTTGGGCGACGGCACGCGTACCGTGTTTGTCCACGTTCTTGTCCACGACGGCAACGGGCGGTTCAGCCAAGATGCTTTGCGATGGGAACACCACGTCGAATTTGTCATCACCGAATTCCTTCTTCACCAGATAGGCTTCGTTCTCCCAAGTGATCAGCACGTCGCCGATGCCGCGCTCGGAGAAGGTGACGGTAGATCCGCGTGCACCGGAGTCCAACACGGGCACGTTGCCGAACAGCTTACCCACGAACTCTTGCGCTTTGGCTTGGCTGTCCTTGTTTTTGTCCAAGGCATAGCCCCAAGCGGCCAGGTAGTTCCAACGTGCGCCCCCCGATGTCTTTGGATTGGGTGTGATGACCGCCACGCCGGGCTTGATCAGATCGCTCCAGTCCTTGATGTTCTTGGGGTTGCCTTTGCGCACCAGCAGAACGATGGTGGAGGTGTAAGGCGAGCTGTTGTTCTTCAGTTTGGATTGCCAATCCTTCGGAATCAGATCTGCCTTGGTTGCCAGAGCATCGATGTCCGCAGCCAAGGCCAAGGTCGCCACATCCGCTTCCAGGCCGTCGATGATGGCACGTGCTTGTTTACCGGAACCACCATGTGATGCGCTGACGACGACATCGTCACCGGTCTTCTTTTTCCAGTAGGCGGCGAATGCGGTGTTGTACTCTTGGTACAGCTCGCGCGTCGGGTCATAAGACACGTTCAGCAGTTTGATCTCGGCGGCGTAGCCGGTGCCAGCCAAGGCAAGGGTCAATGCGCCGGTGATTAGTGCCGCGGTTAGTTTGCTAAATTTCATTTTGATACTCCTCTTAGTTAATGGATGCGGCAGGTGATGCGTTAGTGAATAGATAGCCTCGGCAATGCACGGTCTTGATG
>JARCRR010000190.1 GCA_029850565.1 Gallionella sp.
AGGGGTGGAGATCTTCTACACGCAGGTGTTCCGCGACGGTTTCTTCCATGCCGACATGCACCCCGGCAACATCTTGGTAGCACGTGACGGACGTTATGTGGCACTCGATTTCGGCATCATGGGTACGCTCACCGACAACGATAAGAATTACCTCGCGCATAACTTCATCGCATTCTTCAACCGTGATTACAAGCGCGTCGCCGAGCTGCATATCGAATCAGGCTGGGCACCGGCGGATACGCGCGTGGACGAGTTCGAAGCGGCGATCCGTGCAGTGTGCGAACCTATCTTTGACAAGCCCCTGCGCGATGTCTCGTTCGGCAAAGTGCTGTTGCGCCTGTTCCAAACCTCGCGTCGTTTCGGCATCGAGATCCAACCGCAATTGGTACTGTTGCAAAAGACGCTGCTCAACATCGAAGGATTAGGGTTGCAGCTCGATCCCGAGCTCGATCTGTGGAAGACAGCCAAGCCTTGGTTGGAACGCTGGATGAGCGAACAAGTGGGCTGGCGTGGCTTCATCAAGACATTGCGCACGGAAGCACCGCGCTACGCCGCTTTGTTGCCGCAGCTTCCACGCCTGTTGCATCAACGCTTGAAGGATGATGTCGCTGCACAAGCCGCCCCCCTGTTACTGGCGATGCTGGCAGAACAAAAAAAGCGCAATGCCTGGTTATCGGTCATTGCGCTTTTGTTGGCTGCGGCCTTGCTGCTAGCCGCCTTCATTTATTTCGTTTGACGCTTTTCTTGTATCACTCAACCGTGACCGATTTTGCGAGGTTTCTTGGTTTGTCCACATCCGTTCCCTTCTGCAAGGCGACATAATAGGCCAACAGTTGCAAAGGGATGGTGTGCAGAATAGGGCTTAAGAAGCCCGCGTGTTCGGGCATCTGTAGGATGTGTACACCTTCGGACTCTTTGATGTGGGTCTGGGCATCGGCAAAGACGAACAACTCGCCCCCGCGCGCTTTGACTTCCTGCAGGTTCGACTTCAGCTTTTCCAACAGGCTATCGTTCGGCGCGACCGACACCACCGGCATGTCGGCATCTACCAACGCCAAGGGGCCGTGTTTCAACTCGCCAGCGGGATAGGCTTCGGCGTGGATGTAGGAGATCTCTTTTAGTTTGAGTGCTCCTTCCGCGGCAATCGGGAAGTGCATCCCTCGACCCAAGAACAAAGCGTGATGTTTGTCGGCAAAATGCTTGGACATCTCGGCGATCTTCGGCTCCAGCGCCAATACCTTTTGCACCGCTGCGGGTAGGTGACGCAGTTCATGCAAGAATCGTTGTTCACGATCGGCATCCAGACGACCGCGCAATTTAGCCATGACCAATGTCAGCAGGAACAAGGCGGCGAGCTGTGTGGTGAACGCTTTGGTCGATGCCACGCCGATCTCGGGACCCGCACGGGTCAGCAGACGCAACTTCGACTGCCGGATGATGGCGCTTTCCGGCACGTTGCATATAGCCAGCGTAAATGCATGGCCTGTCGTCTTGGCGTGGATGAGCGCCGCCAAGGTATCTGCCGTCTCACCCGATTGCGAGATGGTGACCACAAGTGTCTTGGGATTGGGAACGCTGGTGCGATAACGATATTCGCTGGCGATCTCGACGTTGCAGGGGATGCCGGCGATCTCTTCCAGCCAGTAGCGTGCGACTTGTCCCGAATGGTTGCTGGTACCGCACGCGAGGATGAGAATGTTCTCGACTTGCGGAAAGATGGTATTGGCTTCCGCACCAAAGATGCCGGGCACCAAGGATTGGCTGTTGCAAACGGATTCCAGCGTATTAGCCAAAGCCTGTGGCTGCTCGTGGATCTCTTTCTGCATGTAGTGTTGGTATTCACCCAGCTCTACGCTGTCGTTGTCCAATTCGCTGACATGCATCGCCCGTTGTACTGCGTTTCCCTGTTGATCGAAGATGCGATAGTTTTCCAGGTTGACTTCGACCACATCCCCTTCTTCCAGGTACACCACGTTCTTGGTGACCTGTAGAAGCGCAGACATATCCGATGCGACGAAGTGCTCACCAACACCAACCCCCAACAACAGCGGACTACCCTTACGCGCGGCGATGAGCTGATGCGGATTGTCCGCTGCCACGACACCGATGGCGTAGGCACCCACTAACTGTGACAGTGCCATCTGGGTAGCGACTAACAAGCTTCCTTGTGCATAGTGACTATGGATCAGGTGAGCGATCACTTCGGTGTCGGTGTCCGAGGTAAATTCGTAACCTTGTGCGGTCAATTCAGTGCGCAGTTCTTCGTAGTTCTCGATGATGCCGTTATGTACCACGGCAATGAGGTTGCGGCTCATGTGCGGATGGGCGTTACGTTCGCTCGGCACGCCGTGTGTCGCCCAACGAGTGTGAGCGATCCCTAACTCGCCATAGGTGTTAGCGCTCTTTTGTCCCAACTCGGCGACGCGACCCGCACTGCGCACACGATCCAATTTCGCATCGTGCACGACTACCAGGCCCGCTGAATCGTATCCCCGATATTCCAGACGTAACAGCCCATTCACCAGAATGGACACGACATTGCGTTTAGCGACGGCACCTACGATTCCACACATATCATTTCTTTCCTTTTTGAGGTCGCTGCCATCCGCTGATAGAGACCTGTTTGCTTCGTGACAATGTGAGTTCATTGTCCGGAGTATCTTTCGTGATGGTCGAGCCTGCGCCAATAGTCGCGCCCTTGCCAACTCGGACGGGTGCGACCAATTGCGTATCCGATCCGATGAAGGCATCGTCCTCGATGATGGTGCGATGCTTGTTTGCGCCATCGTAATTGCAAGTGATAGTACCCGCGCCGATGTTGACACGACTGCCCACCGTGCTATCACCGATGTAGCTCAAGTGATTGGCCTTGCTGCCTTTGCCGATCTCGCTGTTCTTGATTTCAACGAAATTTCCCACATGTGCGTCGTCATGTAGCTTGGTGCCGGGACGCAGGCGAGCATAAGGACCGATATGGCAGTCAGCGCCTACTTCGCTATCGTCGATGTGGCTGTAGGCCGCAATCTGTGTCCCTTGCGCGATGCTCGCATCACGGATGACGCTGTAAGCCCCCACTCGCACACGATCACCCAAGCTGACTTCGCCTTCGAAGATACAGCCGACGTCGATCTCGACATCGCGTCCGCAGTTCAAATTTCCTCGCACGTCCAAACGATCCGGGTCGGCCAGCGATACGCCCTGTGCCATCAACTTGTTAGCCACGTTCTGTTGCCATACGCGCTCCAAAGTAGCCAACTGCGACTTGTTGTTGATACCTTCCACTTCCCAGCGCTGCTTGGGTTGTACGGTATGCACCGCCAAGCCGTCTTGGACGGCCATTGCCACGATATCTGTAAGGTAGTACTCACCTTGGGCATTGTTGTTGCCCAATTTGCCCAGCCATTCGCGCAATCTTTGTGTGGGTGCCAACAGGATGCCGGTATTCACTTCCTTGATCTCGCGCAATTCTGAAGTGGCATCTTTCTCTTCAACTATACATTGCACATCGCCGTCCTCGTTGCGCACGATGCGACCATATCCGGTGGGGTTATCTAGATTGACGGTGAGTAGAACCAAGCCCTCGCCTGCCTGTTGCATCTGATGCAAAGTGTCGTGCTGGGTCAATGGCACATCGCCATACAAAACCAATGTACGGCTGTTGTCTGCAAGATGCGGCATCGCTTGTTGAACCGCATGTCCGGTGCCAAGTTGCGGCTCCTGAATAACGAACTTCGCTGCGTATCCAGACATCGCTTGCGGCACCGCTTCCCCACCGTGCCCATACACCACGCAGACCTGTTGCGGTTTCAGTTCGGTCGCTCTATCCAACACGTGTTGTAGCAGCGGCTTCCCCGCGAGTGCATGCAATACCTTCGGCTTGTCAGAATACATGCGCGTGCCTTTACCGGCAGCGAGGATGACGATGTTCAAGGAATTCATAAGCATGGTTTTTTCAAGATGTCGAAGTATATCGTTCGGACAACAAAAAAGCAGCCGAAGCTGCTTTTTGTTTGGTTCTTATTGGCCTAGCTTAGTGCGTATGTTTGCGCATTTGCTGGATCGCGCGCAGCTGGGCAATCGCTTCTGCCAATTCCGCTTGAGCTGCTGCGTAGTCGATGTCAGAACTGCGGTTCTTCATCGCTTCTTCAGCCGCTTGCTTGGCTTCCAAGGCGCGAGCCTCGTCCAAATCGGCACCACGGATGGCGGTATCTGCCAATATGGTGATGACGCTTGGCTGAATCTCCAGCATACCGCCAGAGACATAGACTAGCTCTTCTTGCTCTTGATCCGGACGCTTGATACGCACTGCACCGGGTTTGATGCGAGTCATCAGCGCGGTATGGCGCGGATAGATACCCAGCTCGCCCATTTCGCCTGGTACGACAACGAACTCGGCCAAGCCGGAGAAGATCTGTTCTTCTGCGCTCACCACGTCTACATGTACGGTCATTGCCATGGTTGCTCCCATTGATTATTGCAGGGTCTTGGCCTTTTCGACCGCTTCTTCGATGCCGCCGACCATGTAGAACGCCTGCTCTGGCAGATGATCGTACTCGCCGTCAACAATCGCCTTGAAGCCCTTGATGGTCTCTTTCAGCGTGACGTATTTGCCTGGAGCGCCAGTGAACTGTTCAGCAACGTGGAACGGTTGTGACAGGAAACGCTGGATTTTACGTGCACGGGCAACCGCCAATTTGTCTTCCGGTGCCAACTCGTCCATACCCAGAATCGCGATGATGTCGCGCAATTCTTTGTAGCGTTGCAGAGTTTGCTGAACGCGACGTGCCACTGTGTAGTGCTCTTCGCCCACGACCAACGGGTCGAGCTGACGAGAAGTGGAATCCAGTGGATCGACCGCTGGGTAGATACCCAGAGAAGCGATGTCACGTGACAACACGACAGTGGAATCCAAGTGCAAGAAGGTGGTCGCTGGGGATGGGTCGGTCAAGTCATCCGCTGGAACGTACACAGCCTGGATGGAGGTGATCGAACCTACCTTGGTCGAAGTGATACGCTCTTGCAAGCGGCCCATTTCTTCAGCCAGTGTCGGTTGGTAACCCACGGCGGAAGGCATACGGCCCAGCAGCGCGGAAACTTCAGTTCCGGCCAGTGTATAGCGGTAGATGTTGTCCACGAAGAACAGGATGTCACGGCCTTCGTCACGGAATTTTTCAGCCATGGTCAAACCAGACAGCGCAACGCGCAAACGGTTGCCGGGCGGCTCGTTCATCTGACCGAACACCATCGCAACTTTGGACTTGGTGTAATCCTCAGTGTCGATAACGCCTGCATCAGTCATCTCGTGGTAGAAGTCGTTACCTTCACGAGTACGCTCACCCACACCTGCGAACACGGACAGACCAGCGTGTTGCTTAGCGATGTTGTTGATCAGCTCCAGCATGTTCACGGTCTTACCCACACCCGCACCACCGAACAGACCAACCTTACCGCCCTTAGCGAACGGGCAGACCAGGTCGATTACCTTGATGCCGGTTTCGAGCAAGTCAACAGAAGGAGACAATTCATCGAACTTAGGAGCGGCTTGGTGGATCGAACGACGCTCGGTGCACTTGATATCGCCAGCCTCATCGATTGGGCGACCTAGGACGTCCATGATGCGGCCCAAGGTACCTGTACCAACTGGCACTTGGATCGCTTGACCTGTTGCATTCACTGCCATGCCGCGACGGAGACCGTCAGACGAGCCCATGGCGATGGTACGAACTACGCCGTCACCCAGTTGTTGCTCGACCTCGAAGGTCAAGCCAGGCTCGGCTGTGGAGTTACCCGCGTCTACCAATGTCAGTGCTTCATAGACCTTTGGCATTTTGTCGCGCGGGAATTCGATGTCAACCACCGCGCCGATACACTGAACAATCTTTCCTTGACTCATTTTAAGATTCCCCGTCTAAATTAACTCTAAATTCTTTGTGAAACTGCAATCACTCAAGCGCAGCTGCGCCGCCTACGATCTCTGATATCTCTTTGGTGATCGCTGCTTGACGTGCTTTGTTGTAGACCAATTTGAGTTCGCTGATGACGCTCTTGGCATTATCAGAAGCAGCCTTCATAGCAACCATACGCGAGCTCTGTTCGGATGCGATGTTCTCAACAACAGCCTGATAGACCAAAGATTCGATGTAACGCAGCAACAATTCATCGATCACCTTCTTGGCATCCGGTTCGTAGATGTAGTCCCAAGTAGCTTCGCTGGTTCCCAGCTTTTCGCCCGTCAACGGCAACAACTGCTCGACGCGCGGCTCTTGACGCATGGTGTTGATGAAGTGGTTGTAGCTTAGATAGATCGCGTCAATCTCACCTGCGACGTAGGCGTCAAGCATCGCTTTCACGGTACCGATCAGTTTCTCTACGTGTGGCGTATCACCCAATCCGGTCATATGCGATTTAACTTTCGCACCGATACGATTCATAAAGCCGAAGCCTTTGTTACCGATCGGGCAAACGAGCAATCCCTTGCCTTCGCCTTCCCATGTCTTCATCTCGTTCACGGCAAGACGCAACAGGTTGGTGTTCAAACCACCGCACAGGCCTTTATCCGATGTTACAACGATCAGACCGACGTTCTTGACGCTCTCGCGCTTGGCCAGAAAAGCATGCTTGTACTCTGGGTTCGCGCGCGACAAGTGTGCAGCAACGTTGCGGATCTTCTCGGCATAGGGACGAGCTGCACGCATGCGTTCTTGCGCTCTGCGCATCTTCGCTGCTGCCACCATCTCCATCGCACGGGTGATCTTGCGCGTATTCTCTACGCTCTTGATCTTGGTGCGAATCTCTTTACTGCCGGCCATAACTCACCTCGCCTTAGTAGACTGCACTTGCCTTGAACGATTCGATAGCTGCAACCAACAACTTTTCGTTGTCAGCGGACAGATCCTTGGTCGATTCGATCGCATCCATCAGCGGCTTGTTCTTGGAACCCAAGTGCGCGTGCAATCCAGCTTCGAAAGCCAACACCTTAGGAACAGCCACGTCATCGAAGTAACCTTTGTTGACAGCGAACAATGTCGCAGCCATCTTGGAAACGGACAAAGGAGCGTATTGCAATTGCTTCATCAGTTCGGTCACGATCTTGCCGCGCTCGAGCTGTTTGCGGGTCGCCTCGTCCAGATCGGATGCGAACTGCGCGAACGCTGCCAATTCACGATACTGAGCGAGAGCCAGACGCACACCACCACCCAATTTTTTGATGACTTTGGTCTGTGCTGCGCCACCGACGCGGGATACGGACACACCGGCGTTGATCGCTGGGCGGATACCTGCGTTGAACAAATCTGATTCCAAGAAGATCTGACCGTCAGTGATGGAGATCACGTTGGTTGGAACGAAAGCGGAAACGTCACCGGCTTGTGTCTCGATCACGGGCAGAGCGGTCAAAGAACCTGTCTTGCCCTTGACTGCGCCCTTGGTGAAGGCTTCAACATATTCAGCATTCACACGAGCTGCGCGCTCCAACAGACGGGAGTGCAAATAGAACACGTCGCCTGGATAAGCTTCACGACCGGGCGGACGACGCAACAGCAGAGAGATCTGACGATATGCCCAAGCTTGCTTGGTCAAGTCATCGTAAACGATCAATGCATCTTCGCCACGGTCACGGAAGTATTCGCCCATGGTGCAGCCAGCGTACGGTGCCAAGAATTGCATCGCAGCAGAGTCAGAAGCAGTAGCGGCAACGACGATGGTGTATTCCATCGCGCCGTGCTCTTCCAGCTTGCGCACCACGTTAGCAACGGTGGATGCCTTTTGGCCGACAGCAACGTAGATGCAGGTCATGTTCTGACCCTTTTGGTTGATGATGGCATCAACGGCAACTGCGGTCTTACCTGTCTGACGGTCACCGATGATCAGTTCGCGCTGGCCACGGCCGACTGGAACCATGGAATCGATAGACTTCAGACCAGTTTGCACCGGTTGGTCTACAGACTTACGAGCAATAACGCCAGGAGCGACTTTTTCGATCTTATCGGTCATCTTGGCATTGATCGGACCTTTGCCGTCGATAGGCTGGCCCAGCGCGTTCACTACACGACCGCGCAGTTCTGGACCAACGGGCACTTCCAAGATGCGGCCAGTGCATTTCACTGTGTCGCCTTCGGTGATGTGTTCGTATTCACCCAAGATAACCGCACCAACGGAGTCGCGCTCAAGGTTCAGCGCCAGACCGAAAGTGTTGCCCGGGAATTCCAACATCTCGCCTTGCATCACATCGGACAAGCCGTGTACGCGGACGATACCATCGGTCACGCTGACCACTGTACCTTCAGTGCGCGCTTGGGTCAGTGCTTCGAAATTCTCGATGCGACTGCGAATCAGATTACTAATTTCGGAAGGGTTGAGCTTCATCTGGATTTCCTTATTCTTGATAATTCTTTATCAGGCTAGGGCATTCGCCATTTCGCCAAGGCGTGTGAGCGCGGAGCCGTCGATCACCTTGTCTCCGGCGCGGATCACCACGCCACCCAGCAGATCTTTTTTCACGTTACAAGCCAATTTGATCTCGCGGCCCATACGCTTCTTCAACGAACTGACGATCTTGTCTTGTTGCGCAGCTGATAGTTCGAACGCGGAATCGACCACTACATTGACCGTCTTCTCAGCATCCGCTTTCAGCACCTCGAACAACCCTGCGATCTCTGGCAACACCAGCAGACGCTGGTTATCGGCCAAGACGCGCACGAAGTTGCGTTGTTGTGCATTCGCATTCGCACCTGCAAATGCATCCATCAGACCGGCTACTTTAGTCTTGGACACCTTTGGGTTGCTGACGATAGCGCACACATCGGCGTTCTGCACCACATCGGCCAGACCAAGCAACAACTCGGACCAAGCTTTAAGTGCGTTCTGCTTCTGCGCTTCTTCGAACGCTGCTTGAGCGTAAGGACGTGCAATAGTAATGGCGTTAGACATGACAATCAGATTTCCGCAACGAGTTTATCGAGCAGGTCGTTGTGTGCCTTAGCATCGATCTCGCGACCCAAGATCCTACCGGCACCTGCCAGCGCGATGGCCGACACTTGAGTACGCAGTTGTTCTTTGGCACGGAATACTTCTTGATCGATCTCAGCCTTGGCGCCGGCGATGATACGGTCGCCTTCTACCTTGGCTTGATTCTTGGCTTCCTCAACGATTTCACTACCGCGCTTTTCGCTATTGGCGATGATGTCACCAGCCTTTTCTTTCGCCTCGCGCAAAATCTCAGCGGAGCGTTTGGAGGCCAATTCCAAATCATGCTTCGCGCGTTCAGCATCGGCCAATCCATCGGCGATCTGTTTCTTGCGTGCTTCTAGCGCGGCGACGATCGGAGTCCACACGAACTTCATGCAGAACCACACGAACAACGCGAACATGATGGTCTGAGCGAGAAGAGTTGCATTGATATTCATGCAAGCTTCCTTTCTTAATTATGCGTTTTGCGTTGAGCGGATCAGCCGACTACAGCGAACAGAACATACATCGCGATACCAACAGCGATCATCGGAACCGCGTCAACCAGACCCATCACCACGAAGAACTGTGTACGCAGCATTGGGATCAGTTCAGGTTGGCGAGCAGCGCCTTCCAAGAAGCGACCACCCAAGATGCCGATACCAACGGCCGCGCCAAGCGCGCCCAGACCCATCATCAATGCGCCAGCGATGTACAGCAGTGCGTTTGCCATTTCCATTTTCTATTTCTCCTGTTGATAAATAATAAAGTTGATAAAAGAATTAATGATGTTCCTGATGCGCCATATCCAGATAGACAACTGTCAGCGTCATGAAGATGAATGCTTGCAATGTCACGATCAGGATGTGGAAGATCGCCCAACCCAGTGAAAGCAAGATCTGCGAACCGTAAAGAGTCACACCACTTACTGAGAAGCCCGCCCATGCACCGCCCATGAGAGCGATCAGGATGAAGATCATTTCGCCCGCGTACATGTTACCGAACAGACGCAGCGCCAAAGAGATCGGTTTGGCGATCAAGTTCACACCTTCCAGCAGCAAGTTGACTGGCATGCCCCACTTGCCGAATGGTTGCAGCGTGAGTTCGCCCACGAAGCCGCCCAAACCCTTCATCTTTACGCTGTAGTAAAGCACCAGCAGGAATACGCCGATTGCCATACCAAATGTCGCGTTAGGATCGGTAGAAGGAACAACTTTGAAGAACGGAACGCCAAGGGAAGTCATCAGCAGTGGAATGTAGTCGATGGGTATCAAGTCCATCAGATTCATGGTGAACACCCAGAAGAAGATGGTCAAAGCCAAAGGTCCGACCATATTGTTCTTGCCGGAGAAGGAACCTCGCACGCTACTGTCGATGAATTCAATCGCCCATTCGCAGAAGTTCTGCAAACCACTTGGCGTGCCTGTGACCACACTCTTGGCCACGCTACGGAACACCAACATGAAGATCGCGCCCAACAACAGGGAAACAAAGAAAGTATCTAGATTCAAAGCCCAGAAGCCCATAGCCTTGGCTTCTTCAGAAGTATGAGCAACTGTCCATGTGGCTTGTTGAAGCGCTTCAACCGCGCCGTCAGCTCCGTGACGCTCAAAGCCAGCAGGCAATTGACCGTAAGTGAGGTTCTGCAGGTGGTGATGGATGTATTCCGCTGAGGTATGAGCTTCGCTGGACATTTTTTATTCGCTATCTTCAGTCTTTATTCGCAAAAACAAGCGTGCAACCAATAATGCCGCTTGACCTAATACAAATCCGCCCAATACAGCAAGCGGTAACTTCAGTATCGCCATGGCTAGACCTAGCGATACGACCACCAAGAAAAAACGCTCGGCGGCGTAAAAATACATGAGCCGTAATTGAAGATGTGCATCATGGGCAGAACGCTGATTCGCTCGGGACATTCTCCAAGCCATCATCGCGCCATTGAGAACTGAGACGCCTCCCCCAATCAACACCGCTATCGCAAGTTGCGGCGTTGCTCCGACGCCTAAGGCAGCACTTCCGGCTAAAACCGCGACGATGAGTTGCAACCATGTCACGCGCCGTATTTGTTGTTTTTCTTGTGCCTCGGCTTCTGCAAGCGCGGCGATGATAGCGGCGTTCAGCGGGGGTGTCAAACAAACTTGCGGCTCTTCACCCACTGTTTTTGTCAATTACAGGCCTTTTGTCAGCTTGTTCAGCAAGTCACTCAATTGGTCATTGCTCGAATATTCGATGACCAATTTTCCTGTTCCTTTTTTCCCACTTTTAATTTCGACCCTCGTTCCCAATTGGGCGCTGATTTCTTCTTGAATACGCTGCGTGTCGCGATCCGTACCGGTCTTTTTTGCTGCTGATGGATGTGCAATGGACTCTGTCTGATGTTGTACCAGCCTTTCCGCTTCACGAACCGAGAGCTTCTCCATCACGATCTTGTTAGCCAGCAAGATCTGCTGGGCTGGTTCAAGCGTGAGTAATGCACGCGCATGGCCCATATCCAACAGATTATCCATCAACATCTCCTGCACATCCGTCGGCAGTTTTAGCAAACGCAACAGATTGCTCGCAGCACTACGAGAGCGGCCAACAGCTTCTGCAGCAGCCTGGTGGGTCATTTGGAATTCATCGATGAGTCGCTGGATACCAATCGCTTCCTCCAACGGATTCAAATCTTCACGCTGGATGTTTTCGATCAACGCCATCGCCAGAGCCGCGTTATCCGGCACTTTGCGTACCAAAACTGGAACTTGCTTGAGCTCGGCAAGCTGGGCTGCGCGCCAACGACGTTCACCTGCGATTATCTCGTAACCCCCATTGGGCAATTCACGCGCCAATATCGGCTGAATTATTCCTTGTGCCTTGATGGAAGACGCTAGCTCACTCAGCGAAACCTCGTCCATCCGGCTGCGAGGCTGATACTTCCCCGGCTTGAGTTCTTCTACTTTAAGTTCACGCAGAGTGTCGTTTGACTTCGTCGAGCCGCTACCAGCGAGTAGCGCATCCAATCCGCGTCCCAATCCTTTATTCGGTTTGACCATATTCATTTTCCTTTTTCAATTCGTTGCAGTGGCGTTATTCAGCAGTTCGCCAGCTAGGGCAAGGTATGCCTGTGTTCCTTTGGATTGTGCATCGTGATACAGGACTGGAACGCCGTAACTTGGTGCTTCCGCCAAGCGTACATTACGCGGTATCACCGTACGATAGACCTTGTCACCAAAGTGCTGCTGCAACTGATCCGATACCTGTTGCGCCAAAGAGTTTCGGGGGTCAAACATGGTGCGCAACAGGCCTTCGATCTCCAACTCTGGATTCAGGCTCTCGCGCACCTTGCGGATGGTATTGACCAGATCGCTCAATCCCTCCAATGCGTAATACTCGCATTGCATCGGAATCATCACCGAGCGAGCGGCGCATAGACCATTCAAAGTAAGCAGATTCAGTGCTGGCGGACAATCAATGAGCACATAGTCATATTCATGGGCAACAGCTTGCAATTCCAGCTTCAGGCGCATCTCGCGGCCTTCCATATCCACCAACTCGATCTCTGCACCAGCCAAGTCGCGATTGGAGGGAAGTACATCGTATTTCCCTTTTTCGGAGGTGATACGCGCTTGCGCGATGGTTGCCTCGCCCAGCAATACGTCATACACGGACAATTCTAAGTCGCCCTTGCTGATGCCACTCCCCATGGTGGCATTGCCCTGCGGGTCCAGGTCCACCAAAAGCACCCGTTTCTTCGCGGCACCCAAGCTGGCTGCCAGATTAACGGTCGTCGTGGTTTTCCCGACGCCACCCTTTTGGTTGGTTATAGCCATTATCTTCGTCATGCAGTCTGCTCCCTAGATACCTTTGCGATCACCAAGCTACGCGCCGCTTCAACTCCCGGCACTTTCAACGAAACAATCTTTTCAATCTCAAAACCTTTAGCCACACCAGACAGCTCTGTCTCTGGCTGCCCCTTCATCGCGGCCCAGCGCCCATTCGGGGCGATCAAGTGCTCGCTCACAGCTAGAAAATCTCCTAATTCAGCAAAAGCCCTCGAGATGATTCCGTCGAATCTGTAACTCGGCTGCCAATCTTCCACACGACCTGAGTGGACGCTCACATTGTTCAGCCCAAGCTCAATGACGGCCTGTTGTACGAAGCCGGTCTTTTTGGTATTGCTATCCAATAAGGTGAATCTCCATTCGGGTTTAACGATTGCCAAAACCAAACCCGGCATACCCCCGCCACACCCTACATCCAACCATCGCCCCGGCCATAAGTGCGGCACAACAGCAAGGCTATCGAGTAAGTGATGACTCACCATCTCACCCTTATCCCGTATCGCCGTCAGGTTGTACACCTTGTTCCATTTGAACAACAGCTCGACATAAGCCAACAACTTGGTTTGCATCTTATCGTCTAGTTCCAATCCCAACTCGACCGCTCCCGCCCGCAAGATATCAGCTTCATTCATACGCATTTTTGCTCAGCTTGAATGCTTTTGAATCCACGCTTCAAATGTACCAATAACAACGAGATGGTGGCAGGCGTGATACCCGAGATACGGCCAGCTTGGCCTACTGTTTGTGGTTTGTGCTGGTTGAGCTTTTGCTGCGCCTCTATGGAAAGGCCCCGTACACCGCGATAGTCGAAATCAACTGGCAACACAAGATTCTCAAAATGCTCTTGCTGCTCAATCTCCCCCTGTTGCTTCTCGATATACCCTTGGTACTTGGCTTGTATCTCAATCTGCAATGCCACGCTTTCTTCTGCGGGTTCGCCTGCGCTAGGTAAAGTCATCAAGGAAGCATAGGTCACATCTGGACGTCTTAAAAGTTCATGCAAGGAATATTCGCGCTCGATGTTCTTTCCCAGCACGCGCACAGCATCTTCTTCGGACAGGATTCGCGGGTTAACCCAAGTACTGCGCAAGCGCTGCTCTTCTTGGGCGATAGCTTCGCGCTTTGCTTCAAAATACTGCCAGCGCACATCATCCACGATCCCCAGCTTGCGGCCGATCTCGGTCAGTCGTAAATCGGCGTTATCCTCGCGCAGTTGCAAACGATATTCAGCTCGACTGGTGAACATGCGATATGGCTCGGAAACGCCGCGCGTGATCAAATCATCAACCATCACGCCCAGATAGGCCTCGTTACGGCGCGGACACCAAGCTTCGCGCTCTTGCGCAAACAGGGCGGCATTCACGCCAGCCAACAAACCTTGCGCTGCCGCCTCTTCGTAACCCGTCGTACCGTTGATCTGCCCAGCGAAGAACAAGCCGCTGATGGCTTTAGTCTCCAACGAACTCTTTAATCCGCGCGGATCGAAATAGTCATATTCGATGGCATAGCCAGGGCGCAATATGTGTGCGTTCTCCAACCCTTTGATGGAGTGGATTAAATCTAATTGCACATCGAATGGAAGGCTGGTTGAAACACCATTAGGATAGACCTCGTGCGTGGTCAGCCCTTCGGGTTCAAGGAATATCTGATGCGAGGCCTTGTCGGCGAAGCGCGTGATCTTGTCTTCGATGGAAGGACAATAACGCGGCCCCACCCCCTCGATAACCCCTGTAAACAAGGGAGAGCGATCCAAGCCCCCACGGATGATGTCATGGGTGCGCTGATTGGTTTCGGTGATCCAACAAGGCAGTTGGCGAGGATGCTGCTTGGCATGCCCCAAGAATGAAAACACCGGAACAGGGTCGTCCCCATGTTGTTCTTGCATCACCGAGTAGTCGATGGTGCGTCCGTCTATTCTCGGTGGCGTGCCTGTCTTCAGCCTACCCACAGGAAGGTTCAGCTCACGCAGTCGATGCGCCAAGCTGACGGCCGGGGGATCACCCGCCCTGCCCGCCTGATAGTTCGATTGTCCAACATGAATCAGACCAGCGAGAAAAGTCCCAGTGGTCAGCACTACGCTACGCGCAGAAAAATGCAATCCCAGTTGTGTGACCACACCAGTCACACAACCCTCTTCGACCATTAAGTCATCAACAGCTTGCTGGAACAGCCATAGGTTAGGCTGGTTTTCCAAACGACTACGAATTGCTTGCTTGTAAAGGATACGATCGGCCTGTGCTCGTGTAGCTCGAACAGCGGGGCCTTTGCTTGAATTCAGGATGCGGAATTGAATGCCACCTTCGTCGGTCGCTGCCGCCATAGCGCCGCCAAGCGCATCGACCTCTTTGACGAGATGACCTTTGCCGATACCGCCAATAGAAGGGTTACACGACATCTGGCCAAGGGTTTCGATGTTGTGGCTGAGCAGCAAGGTTTTACTGCCCGCACGTGCGCTGGCAAGGGCCGCCTCTGTGCCAGCATGCCCACCACCCACTACAATCACATCGAATTTGCCGGGAAAGTCCATTATGCCGCCAGCGAAAAAGGACGCGCATCTTACAACAGGCTGATTGGATTACAAAACCGATTGTTTCACGTGAAACAAGTATTATTTGCCGATACAGAAGCGGCTGAATATCTCGCCCAACAGGTCGTCTGCCACAAACTCACCTGTGATCTCATTCAGCGCGGCTTGTCCGTAACGTAGCTCTTCTGCCAGAAGCTCGTGCATTTCAAGGTGTTGGCTAGCCGAGGCAAAATGCTGCTTGGCCTTGGCGATAGCGACCAAATGGCGCTCACGAGCCATGAATACGCCCGCTTCTTGATGCCAGCCTATCGTTTTCAATAGTTTGTCTTGCAGCGCATCGACACCCAAACCTGTTTTGGCTGATACATATAGATGGCCCTCTTCTTCCTGAGGCGACCTAAGTGTCGCCACATCCATTTTGTTGTGAACGAACAAACGTGGGATTCCCTGCGGCAACCGCTCAAGGATTGATTCAACATCATCTGATGCCACAGGATTTGACTCATCCAACAACACCAATATCAAATCTGCACGGTCAATGTTCTGCTGGGTTCTGGCGATTCCCATACGCTCCACGACATCATCGGTCTCCCGCAATCCTGCCGTGTCGATGATATGCAAGGGCACGCCTCTGAGCTGTAACGATTGGCGGATGGCGTCGCGTGTCGTTCCGGCAATCTCGCTCACCAAAGCCACCTCTTCCCCTGCCAAGCGGTTAAGCAGGCTGGATTTGCCTACATTGGGCGCGCCCACCAAGACCACCTGCGCGCCCTCCCTAAGGATGCTCCCCTGCTTTGCGAGAACTTCGATGTGAGCCAATTCGACTTGGATCTGGGTCAACTTTCCTTCAAGTCGAGCCCGCTCTACGGTGGCGATGCCATCTTCTTCCGGAAAGTCCAAGGTCGCTTCCACCAACATGCGCAGATCGATGAGTTTGGCCACAACGGCATGTATGGCCTTGGAGAACTCCCCCTGCATGGATCTGACCGCGCTTCTGGCGGCCTGTTGGGTGGTCGCCTCAATCAGGTCAGAGACACTTTCGGCTTGGGCAAGGTCCATCTTGTCATTCAAAAAGGCGCGTTGTGTGAACTCCCCAGGCTGGGCAAGGCGAGCACCCAGTTCTAAACAGCGCTGTAACAACAATTGCAGTACGGCAGAACCGCCATGCCCTTGTAACTCCAACACCTCTTCACCTGTGTAGGAGTGTGGTGCCGGAAAGAACAAGGCAATGCCTTGGTCAATGACAGAATGGTCTGATGCGAGAAAGGGGGTGTAAACGGCCGTCCGGGGCGGAAGCTGGCGGCCTGTAATTAATGTACCAATATCAGCTAGGCCACGCCCAGAGACTCGCACGACACCGATACCACCGCGACCGGTTCCGGTCGCGATGGCGGCGATATTGTCAGGCTTTTGTGACACCTTTTTGAGCGGAATCTGCGCCGCGATTGATGTACCACTGCTGGCCGATAGACAGGATGTTGTTCACCAATGAGTACAACACCAAGCCGGCTGGGAAAAAGAAGAAGACGACACTGAAGGCGATCGGCATGATCTGCATCACTTTGGCTTGGATCGGATCAGTCGGCACTGGATTCAGTTTTGACTGGATGATCATGCTGGCACCCATGATTAACGGCAAGATGTAATACGGATCGGTTGCGGACAAATCTGTGATCCAGCCAAAGAACGGCGCATGACGTAGTTCCACGCTTTCCAAAATAGCCCAATACAGGCCAATGAAGACTGGGATCTGGATCAACACAGGCAGACAACCGCCCAAGGGGTTGATCTTCTCGGTCTTGTAAAGATCCATCATGGCCTTGTTCAAGCGCTCGCGGTCATCTCCGTATTGCTTCTTGATCAGTTCCAGTTTGGGGGCTACTACACGCATCTTCGCCATAGAACGGTAGCTAGCCGCAGACAGGGGAAAGAATGCCAACTTGATCAACACGGTCAGCAAGACAATCGCCACACCCCAGTTATGCACCCAATCGTTCAAAAACGACATCAGCCAGAACAAAGGGGCTGCAAACACCGTAAAGATGCCGTAATCGACTGTCAATCCCAATCCTGGGGCGATGTCATCCAGCTTGCTTTGTGCCGGGCCGACGTAAAGCGGGGTCGATATGCGCGCAGTTTGGTTCGGCTCGATACTAGCGATAGGCAGAATCACGCCGACAGAGAAGAGGTTTCCATCTAGGTGTTTTGCGTAGAACTCACGAGGTGTTTTACCTTGTGGCAACCAAGCCGACACAAAGTAGTGCTGCACCATACCAACCCAGCCATTGTCTGGGTCTTTCGGAAGTGTGATCTTGTTCTTCTCGATATCCGAAAAAGCGATTTTTTGAAATTTTTCAATATCCGTGTAAACAGCGGCACCCGTGTAAGTGGGGACAAAAGACGATGCGCCTTCCGGAGTCGAAGAATCGCGAACCAATTGAAAATATGCGGAAGGTGTTAGTGCTGCAGATCCTTTATTCTCGATCTCATACGCCACATCAACCAAATAGCTTGCTCGATGGAAGGTATAAGTCTTTATTACGTGTACGCCCTCGGTATTCAGGGCAGTCAGTTTGACCTCAACAACGTCTTTTCCGTCGGCTAGCGCAAACTCGCTGGCGTCTGACTGAAACTCGGCGTTGTGTGTGGGAAGTCCTGTGCCCAACAAACCTGTTTGGGCTAAATAGGCTTGCTCACCTTGACGTTGCATCAAAACGATCGATTTTGTCTGATCGTTCGCTGTGCGGTGCTTCAAAAGATCAAGGCGCTCGATGTTACCGCCAGCCGAGTTGATTTCGATCTTTAGCGTGTCGGTGATGACAGAGATTATCTTTCCGGTAGGTGCTTTAGGCACGTCTGCTGGAGCTGCTGTGGCGATTGCCTGCGGTGTAGAGACCGTGGCGACAGGCGGTGCTGATGGATCTTTGGATACAATGATTGGAGCAACCGGTTGATTCTGGCGTGTCCATTCGCCCCATAGGACAACAAGGGAAAATGAAAAGATCAAAAACAAGAACAACCGTCGCATATCCATTTGTGTCACCTGTTATTTACTAAGGGATGGGATCGTATCCACCCGGATTCCAAGGGTTGCAACGTCCCACCCGTTTGATGCTCAACCAAACCCCTTTAACGATGCCGTACTTGGAAATGGCTTCGTAAGAATACTGCGAACAAGATGGGGTGAAGCGACATGATGGCGGATACATCGGGCTGATGAATCGCTGATAGCCGCGCACCATCAATAAGAGGATTCGCCTCATTGTGTCGTCAACGCCTTGTTCAACATCTCAGCCAAAACGGCGCGTGCCAATACTCTATCTTGCTTACCCAATGGCTTGCGCAAACGAATCACGATATCGCGGGCAACTTCAGATTTAGTTCTCAAGCGAAAACTCTCACGAATCAAGCGCTTGACGCTGTTACGTTTTACTGCACTGGGAACGATTCGCTTGCTGACCGACACCCCCAACCGAGCGCAACTCTCTGCGTTTGGTTGAGAATGTAGGGCAAACCAATTGCTCGTGTGTGCCCTCTGTTGCAATATCCGCGAAAAACCTTCTCGACGCGTCAATTTATAACGTCGAGGAAATTCAAAAGCCTTTATTGGCTTACACGCCAAGGCGTACGCGGCCCCTTGCACGACGAGCAGCGATCACAGCGCGACCGCCTTTGGTCTTCATGCGAACCAGAAAACCGTGGGTGCGTTTTCTCTTGATTACGGACGGTTGGTAGGTACGCTTCATGGTCTATTCCTTATGTTGGTGAATTGAAAAGCGCGCGATTACAATCGGTTGCGGTCTTTCTGTCAAGTCTAATTTATGTTGTGGATAACTTTTCTGGGAGCTTGTAGAATGCCAATGTTAATCGATTTTCACAGTATGCCTTTATGTCTGCTCAGGGTTTGTCCGGCAGTTGCCAACGCTTCTTCAAAGAGCAACTGCCTCTTCAACAATATAATTCTTGGATTAAGCCCTTGATATTCGAGGTGGACGGAAATCGCCTGATTTTGACCGCCCCTAATAGTTTTACTCTGCGCATCATTCAAGATCGCTTCCTTCCCGAAATATCCAAGCGTGCAGCTTCTTTCTTTCAGACAACTCCAGAGATTGAACTACGTATTGAAAAGCGTGCTTCCCAAAAACAAGCATTAGATACCCCTGTAGCTAAAACAACCGAGAAGCCGGTTACAGTCAAAGCGCCAAAGACAACCAGTAAATTAAATACACAACTAACTTTCGATACCTTTGTGACTGGCAAAGCAAACCAGCTTGCTCATGCTGCAGGGTTGCAAGTCGCGGAAAAACCAGGAACGACCTATAACCCCCTATTCATCTATGGTGGTGTCGGCCTAGGTAAGACCCATTTACTTCAATCTATAGGCAACCTTGTTGCAAAAGAGAATCCACAGGCAAAGATCTGCTACGTACACGCCACGAACTATGTCTCTGGTGTCGTAAAAGCATTTCAAACCAAGAGCTTCGATGAGTTCAAACAGTATTACAACTCGCTTGATTTATTGTTGATAGACGATATCCAATTCATTGCCGATAAACCTGGCACCCAACAGGAATTCTTCTATACATTAAACTCATTGATCGACACTAACAAACAGGTTGTCATCACCTGCGATACGTTTCCGAAAGAAATATCCGGCATAGAACCAAGACTGACATCTCGTTTCACTTGTGGTTTGACGGTTGCCATCGAACCCCCTGGATTAGAGATGCGTGTAGCTATCCTGTTACAAAAGTCCGCAAACAGTGGCACACCTGTCAGCGAAGATGTTGCTTTCTTTATTGCCAAACACGTCCGTTCCAACATCCGTGAGCTTGAAGGAGCTTTGAACCGCATCGAAGCTTATGCACGTTTCCATAAGCGTCTAATATCCATCGAATTAGCTAAAGAAGCGTTGCGTGATCTACTTGCCGCCCAAAACAAACAAGTCACGATTGAGAACATACAAAAAACCGTCGCTGACTTCTATCGTTTGAAGATTGTTGATCTCTTATCGAAAAAACGTACCCGGGTGATTGCACGGCCCAGACAGATTGCAATGAGTCTGGCTCGTGAACTGACTCAACTCAGCCTGCCTGAGATTGGGAACGCTTTTGGAGGCAGAGACCATACGACCGTTCTACATGCATGTAAAACCATAGAAGCTTTAAGAAACACAGATACATTGATTGATGCGGACTTCAATCTATTACACCAAACGCTTAGGGGATAACCAACTTAAAGCTGTTGGTCTTATGTATATAACTGCCGTTCTATGGAAAGTAGAAAAAGAAGTGCACATATTATCAACAGGCAATCTCAGTTTTTGGTAACAAGTTTAAAGTGGTATATGAATCTGATTTAATAGGTTTTATCTAGTTACACACAGATTTAGCTGGCCTTATTATTGTTATTAAGTATTTAAGGAAAAAACATTATGTTTATAAAACAAATCAGCCGCAACGACCTACTTAAACCGCTTCAAGCTGTAGTGGGTATCGTTGAACGTAAACAACCACTCCCTATTCTTTCAAATGTCCTTCTTAAAAAGAACGTTGAAGGTGTGAGGTTTGTAACGACTGACTTAGAGATACAGATTGAAGCTCAATTAAAAACAGAGCTTCAATCTACAGGTGGACCAGAATCAATCACGATATCTGCCAAGAAATTACAAGAGATATTAAGAGCCATACCGGATGAAAGCTCTATCAGCCTGGATACCAATGAAAGCAAGCTACTGGTAAAAGCCAATAAGAGTCGCTTCAGTTTGCAGACATTGCCCGCACAAGATTTTCCCAGTCTGACAGAACAATTGACTGGATCGGTCAAGATCGAGATAGAGCAAGGTAAGTTGAAGCGCCTATTAGGTTCGGTACAACATGCGATGGCGCAACAAGACATCCGCTATTACCTGAATGGTGTTTTGTTGGTAATCGAAGGTAACTCGATCAAATTGATTGCAACAGATGGACACCGCTTAGCCTATATCGCTGAAAAACTGGCGACAGAACATCCTAAGAAAGAAGTCATCCTTTCCCGTAAAACGGTCAATGAGTTATTGAAATTATTATCTGATTCCGAAGATAAATTGGAATTGGAATTGGCTGAAAAACAAGTACGCGTCACCTTTGCTGATATCGTATTAACGTCAAAAGTGATTGATGGAAAATTTCCCGATTACACTCGAGTCATTCCAAATCATACAAACAACCTGACGTTGAATCGTGTAGTCATCTTGCAAGCACTTCAACGTGCAGCCATCCTTTCAAATGAGAAATTCCGGGGCGTGCGCCTGCTGTTGACTGAAAAGAACCTGCAGATCATTAGTAGCAACAGCGAGCAAGAAGAAGCGCAGGAAGATATCGAGACCGACTATCAAGGTAGTGCTTTGGATATCGGCTTTAATGTGAATTACTTATTAGAAGGTATCAACAACATCAACAGCGCTGATGTCACCCTTTCTTTCGGTGACCAAAATAGCAGCTTACTGATTACCATCCCAGGGCAAAGCGATTATAAGTATGTCGTGATGCCAATGCGTATTTAATGTTCCACGTGAAACAGAGAGAAAACAATGAGTGAGAATTACGACGAATCGAGCATCCAACAACTAGAGGGTTTGGAAGCTGTGCGTAAACGTCCGGGTATGTATATCGGGGATACTTCTGATGGAACAGGCCTGCACCATATGGTGTTCGAAGTGGTGGATAACGCCATCGACGAATCCTTGGCTGGACACTGCGACGACATCAAAGTCATCATTCATGGGGATAACTCTATTTCAGTGGCCGACAACGGGCGCGGCATTCCTATCGGCATCAAGTTCGACGACAAGCATGAGCCCAAGCGTTCCGCAGCCGAGATTGTCCTGACCGTCCTGCACGCAGGCGGCAAATTCAACCAGAACAGTTACAAGGTTTCCGGTGGTTTACACGGCGTGGGCGTGAGTTGTGTCAACGGTTTGTCGGAATGGCTCAAGCTGACAACCTACCGTGATGGTAAGAAGTTCGGCATAGAGTTTATTCGTGGCGCGGTGAAAGACCGCTTGATAGAAACCCAAAAAGGGGTAGAAGTCTCCCCAATGCGTGAACTGGGCGAAAGCCAAAAGCGTGGCACCGAAGTGCATTTTTTGGCGGACAAGGAAATCTTCGGATTGGTTGAGTTTCACTACGAAATCATTGCCAAACGCCTGCGCGAACTGTCGTTCCTGAATAATGGCGTAAAGATCGAATTGATCGATCAGCGCACTGGCAAGAGCGAGAACTTCGCCTACTCGGGCGGCGTGCGCGGTTTCGTCGAGTACATGAACAAGAGCAAGTCGGTGTTGCATCCCAAGTGTTTCCAAGCGACCGGAGAAAAAGAGAACATCACGGTTGATGTCGCTATGCAATGGAACGACAGCTATTCCGAGGTCGTACAGTGCTTCACCAACAATATTCCGCAACGCGATGGCGGTACACATATGACCGGCCTGCGTATGGCCATGACCCGCGTCATCAATAAGTACATCGAAGACAACGAATTGGCGAAGAAAGCCAAGGTCGACACCACGGGTGACGATATGCGCGAAGGCTTGACTTGTGTGCTTTCCGTCAAAGTGCCAGATCCGAAATTCTCTTCGCAAACAAAAGACAAGCTGGTTTCCAGCGAGGTTCAACCGGCGGTGCAGGAAGTCGTAGCACAGAAATTGACTGACTTCCTTTTAGAGAATCCCATCGATGCCAAGATCATCTGCGGCAAAATCATCGAGGCCGCCCGCGCTCGTGATGCGGCGCGCAAGGCGCGTGAACTGACCCGTCGTAAAGGCGTGCTGGACGGTATCGGTCTGCCGGGCAAGTTGGCAGATTGCCAAGAAAAAGACCCCGCGCTCTCCGAACTGTATCTGGTAGAGGGTGACTCCGCCGGAGGCTCCGCCAAACAAGGCCGTGACCGCAAGTTTCAAGCCATCTTGCCTCTCAAGGGTAAGATTTTGAACGTTGAAAAAGCGCGCTTCGAGAAGCTCATCGCCTCGCAAGAAATCGCCATCCTCATCACCGTGCTGGGTACAGGCATCGGCAAAGAGGAATACAACGCCGAGAAGCTGCGTTACCACCGCATCATCATCATGACCGACGCGGACGTCGACGGTGCACACATCCGCACCCTGCTGCTCACCTTCTTCTACCGTCAGATGCCCGAGTTGATCGAGCGCGGCCACGTCTATATCGCCCAACCGCCCTTATTCAAGATCAAGCAGGGCAAGGAAGAGCGCTATCTCAAAGACGAACACGAGATGAAGAACTACATGCTCAAATCGGCGCTAAACAATGCCATGTTCTATCCCGCGTTGGAAGCAACACCCATCCAAGGTGAGGCGCTGGAGCAGATCGCCAAGCAATACTTCTTGGCGGAAGCCGTCATCGACCGTCTCTCGCACTTCATTGCGCCCGAGGCCAGCCATGCCCTACTCATCTTGCCGACACTATCTTTGGCCGATCCTGCACAAGCGCAGAAAAGCGCGAAATTGCTTCAAGAAGCTTGCGGCGGAGTCATCAAAGCTGAGGTGGAAACTGACGAACACGGTGAACTACGCTTGCGCCTGGAAAAGATTTTCCACGGCAACTATTCTTTGAGCTACTTGGACAAGGAATTCTTGGAGAGCGGAGATTACGTGCAGATCCGCCAAACCGCCGATGCGCTGGACGGTCTCATCTCCCCCACTGCTTATGTCGCCCGAGGCGAACAGAAACGCGGCGTGGGTAGCTTCAAGCAAGGCATCGAATGGCTGTTGGAAGAAGCCAAGAAAGGCGTCAGCATCCAGCGCTACAAAGGCTTGGGCGAGATGAATCCCGATCAATTGTGGGAAACCACCATGGACGTGAAGAACCGCATCCTGTTGCGTGTACGCATCGAGGACGCCATCGGAGCGGATGAGATATTCACCACCCTGATGGGCGACGTGGTCGAACCGAGAAGAGCGTTCATTGAGCAGAATGCATTGGGGGTGAAGAATCTGGATGTATAGGTGTGTAGGTTCTTATTGGAAGAACTTGAGAGAGAATTTAGATGCCTTCTGGGGGTAAGGGCGGATAGCTCTATGTCAATCGCTGAAAGCCAATAACCACGCGGCTTCCAGCATGGGCCGCTCAAAACGCGCTATAAACGGTTTTCAGGATGTCGGTAAGGGGTGGGCCTGGGACGAAAATCCCAGGCCTTATTTCTTGGTGGTCTTCTTGGCTGCCGGTTTCTTCGCGGCAGGTTTGGCAGCGACCTTCTTGGTGGTTGTTTTTGCCGTTGTCGTCTTCGCCTTGCTCGTTTTCTTGACCGCCGATTTTTCAGCCGCAGTTTTAGCCGTCGCTTTCTTCACCGTTGCCTTAGGCTTGGCTTCCACTTTTTCCTTGCTGGTCTTTTTGGTCGCGGCTTTCTTGGCTGCGGGTTTTTTCGCAGTCTTTGCTTTGCCGGTGCCGCCCTTCGCTACCTTGGCGGCAATCAATTCCAGCGCTTCTTCCAGCGTCACCGCCTCGGGTGTCACATCCTTGGGTAAGGTTGCATTCACCTTACCGTGACGTGCATAGGGGCCATAGCGGCCGCTACAGATCTCCACAGGGGCTTTGTCATCAGGGTGTTCGCCCAACGTGCGTAACACGGTGTTGCCGCCTGTCTTAGCTTGCGCCAGCAGTTCCACGGCGCGATCCAAGCCGATGTCGAAGATGCTGTCGCTACGCGGGATGGATTTGAACTTGCCGTCATGTCCGATGTAAGGGCCGAAGCGTCCGATGTTGACGATGACTTTCTTGTTGGACTCTGGGTGCAGACCCAGATCGCGCGGCAAGGAAAGCAGCTTCAAAGCATGGGCGAGATCGGCTTGTTCCAGCGGCAACTCTTTGGGCCAAGACACGCGCTTGGGCTTGGCCTTCTCGCCCTCTACCACTTCGCCTAGCTGTACGTATGGGCCGTAAGGGCCGCGTAGTAACAGCACCAACTGTTTGGTCTCGGGGTGTTCGCCCAATTCTTTGCGGGCTTCGCCTGCATCCTCTTCGCCGCCCAAGCTGCGGGTAAAGTCGCACTCGGGGTAGCCGGTACAACCGATGAAGCTGCCGCGTTTACCAAGACGTTTCGACAGGGGTTTGCCGCATTTGGGGCAAGCCTCTTCCAATATCTCGGTGCCGGGGCGATCGACGTCTTTCTTATCGCCGATGAGCCTGTTGAAACCCTTCCAGAACTCATCAAGGACCGGGATCCAATCGCGCTTACCTTCGGAGATCTCGTCCAGCTCGTCCTCGAGGTGCGCCGTGAAACCATAGTCCACATAGCGCGTGAAGTGTTCGGTGAGGAACTTGATGACTACGCGACCCACGTCAGTGGGCATGAAGCGCTTCTTGTCGAGCGTGGCGTATTCGCGCGCTTGCAGGGTAGAAATGATAGTGGCGTAAGTGGAAGGACGACCGATGCCGTACTCTTCAAGCGACTTGACCAAGCTGGCTTCGGAGAAGCGCGGCGGGGGTTGGGTGAAGTGTTGCTCGCCGTAAAGGCTGTCCACAGGCAGCACATCACCTTCGGCCAACGGAGGAAGTTTGGCGCTGTCTTCCTCCTCTGCGTCGTCCACATCTTCCATGTACACGCCGATGAAACCGGGGAATACCAAGGTCTGGCCAGAGGCGCGGAACAGCGTGTCATCACTGCTCAGGCGGATGTCGATGCTGACCGTATCGAAACGTGCTGGCGCCATCTGGCATGCTAGCGTGCGCTTCCAAACCATCTCGTAAAGGCGCATCTGGTCGATAGACAGGTGATCACGCAGACTGTCCGGTGTGCGCAAGATCGAAGTTGGACGGATGGCTTCGTGTGCCTCTTGCGCATTCTTTGATTTGCTTTTGTAGCTGGGTTGTTTGCCCGGCAGGTACTCGACAGAAAAGTTGTCTTTGATGTAGTCGCGTATCTCCGCGACGGCTTCGTTTGCCAGATTCACCGAATCGGTACGCATGTAGGTGATGAGACCGATAGTTTGGCCGCCAATATCGACACCTTCATAGAGTGATTGCGCGGTGCGCATGGTGCGGTCCGAAGTCATGCCCAGTTTACGCACTGCCTCCTGTTGCAATGTGGAGGTGGTAAACGGTGCGGCAGGACTACGTTGCTTGCCCTTCTTTTCCACGCGCACTACTTTGGGGGGAAGTTTGGCATCAGCCAATTTGGCGTGGATCGCGTCGTATTCCTTCTGGCTACCGATGCTCAGTTGATCCAGTTTTTTGCCCTGGAACTGGAACAGTTTGGCTTTGAACGGGATGCTGTTCTTTTGGCTATCCAGATGCACCGACCAGTATTCTTGGCTCTTGAATTTCTCGATCTCCAGCTCGCGTTCGACGATGAGGCGCAAGGCGGGGCTTTGCACGCGACCAGCCGAAAGACCGGGCCGGATCTTGCGCCACAGCAGCGGCGAGAGGTTGAAACCGACCAGATAATCCAAGGCTCGGCGCGCCTGTTGGGCGTTCACCAAGGGCATGGAAATCTCGCGCGGGTGAGCGACCGCTTCCTGCACGGCGGACTGGGTGATCTCGTAGAACACTACGCGCTTCATGGCTTTGCCCTTGAGTGCGCGCTTACCTTTCAGCAATTCGGAGATGTGCCAAGCGATGGCCTCTCCTTCTCTATCGGGGTCGGGTGCGAGCAGGATGGTGTCGGCATCGGCAGCAGCTTTGGCGATAGCATCGACGTGTTTACTATTACGCGCAATCGTCTCGTAATTCATCGTGTAACCATTATCGACATCGACCGCACCATTTTTTGGCACAAGGTCGCGCACGTGACCGTACGAGGCCAACACTTCAAAGTCTTTGCCCAGATATTTTTTTAGTGTCTTAGCCTTAGCAGGGGACTCGACGATCAGAAGGTTCTTTGCCATGTGGGATCAGTGTAGTTGTGTCGCCTCGGTTGGGGTGAGTAGATCTTCTATCAGCATCGGATCGAGGTCTTCATGCTGATTCCACAAGACCATCAGTGCGATGAGCTTGACCTTATCTACGGATAGCTTGTCACGGCCCAAGGCGACCACGCGATCGATGATCATCTCACGCTCGATAGGGGTGATGATCTTGTTATGTTCCCAGAAAGCCACGAAACGCAGCCCTTCTTCACTCATGCGCTCAGCTTCGAAATCGGTGTAGCAACGCAGACCGCTATGATTGATGCTTTCTGGATAAGTGGCATTGGAAAGTTCGCGCAACCCCGATAACCAAGTCAAAGCTTGGTTGATGTCCTCTTCCTCAAAGCCCGCTGCAGTCAGCTTTGCAGAGAGGCGATTGGGTTCGGGATAGCTTCCCGCATCGAAATAACTTTCAAACAAAAACAACAAGATATCGAACATAAAGGGGGTTTTCTAAGCGATTCGTTGATAAAGCCCGCCGGAGAGAGTCGCGACTGCGCCGTCCAGCTCAAGTTGCAACAGGATGGCGGATAGCTCCGCTATCGTCAAGCCGCTGCGCTGTACCAAGGTCTCGATATCGACCGCATCGAAGCCAAGATGTGTCAAAAGTGGATGCTC
>JARCRR010000191.1 GCA_029850565.1 Gallionella sp.
ATTCGTAGAGACAGCTTCTGGGAGGTATGCAACGATGGCTCTTCAAACCCGACACAGCCTGCCGGCAAGCTACGCCATGAAGCTGCTGTTCCTGACCACGCTCTTCTGCGGTAGCAGCCACTGCTGGGCGGGCGAAAAGAAATTCGAGCTGAGCTTCGGTACATCGCAAATGCTGGTGGACGATGTTGAGCGGGCGGACATCAAAGATCGACACAAGGTCGTGTTGCCGACCACTGGCGCGGTGTTGATCGCCGAGTATTTGTGGAATGAAAAATGGGGCAGCTTGTGCGCCTTCAACATGCCGCTGGAAACGCAAAAATTCATGGTCAATAACGTGCTGGTGCAAGAAACAGCCGCCAAATCCATTTTGCTGGGGCAACGCTACACCCCGATTCAATGGCATGTCACGGACGCGACGACGATTTCACCGCAAGTCAGCGTACTGCTCAGCACCATGTTCGGCACGAGCACTCAGGTATCCCCCTCGCTGGCGGGCAGGTTGCACATCACCGACGAAAGCGGTTTCACCATGTATGCCGGCGCCATCACCACCTACGGAATCAAAGGCTACGTCCTGTTCTATGGAATCGGGCATCAGTTTCAGTAAGCCGTGAAGGCCTTTTGTTACAGGGATTCGCCTCCCGGAATATCGGTAACTAAGGTGTTTCAGGGCAGGTTGTCAGGGGCGGGATGATTGCTGCACGCCAGACGGCCAGCTTGGCTTCATAACGCATCCCTGCATATGCGGGGCTGGTGGAGGGAAGTCGGTGCAAGGTCAGCGGTGGGAGCGGTTGTCTGCCCAGCACGAATTTGCGGAAGCTTTGCTCGGCTTTCCCACCATTGAAGAACACGTGACGGATGTGCGGGTGCTGTGCGATGAAGGCAGCGAAATCGTTGGCTTGTTCCTGTTCGATGTCTGCATCGAGGCTGCTTTGGCGTTCGCAGGAATGCAATACGTCCCACAGCGCGATGCGCGCGGCTCTTAGTGCCTGCAATCTTGCCGGGTAGGGGAGTTGCGGTGCTGCGCCGACCAGTTCGCCCATGATCTTCCAGAAGGCGTTCTGCGGGTGCGCGTAATACCGGTTCTGTCTCAGCGATTCTTTGCCGGGCATGCTGCCCAGGATGAGCACCCTTGCATCAACATTGCAGACAGGTGCAAAACTGTGGATGTGTGACATGCACTTCTCCGTTCGGGAAGCCGGTGTGTTTACAAGTGACGCGACATATCTCCGCGCAAGAAGCCCGCCAGCGGGGCTTCCATCCCTTTGCCTAGCGCGATCACCTTGAACAGTTCTCCCATCTCTGCGGGGCTGGTGAGTTTTTGCAGTTGGTTGGAAAGCGGCGCGTAGGCGCGCACATCTTCCGGCGAAACCTCTTTCAGGAAATCCGTCACGCCGTTGTTGATGAGGAAATGCGCTTGCGAGGTGTAGCCCAGGAAGTGTGCACCGTGGTCAATGGCGGATTCGGCGATGGCGGTGAAGTCGACGTGGGCGGTGATGTCCTGCAAACCCAACAGATAGAACGGGTCGTCATGCGAGTGGTGGCGGTAGTGACACATGAGGGTGCCGCGAGCGCGTTGCGGGTGGTAATACTCGGCGGCACCGAAGCCGTAGTCGATGAACAGCAGTGCACCTTTGTCCATGCGCTCGCACAGGCTGGCGATGAGGCCGCGCGCCGCCAGCGACACTTCGCTCAAGTAATCATCGGGAGCGGCGATGCTCTTCGCGATGTCAAGCAGGGCGGGATTCTCGGGCAGGCGGTCTTGCCAGATGAAACGATTCGCTTCGTTCGTCACACCGCGTTCGAGGATGCGGCCATCCGACCAATACACCAGATGCACCGGCAACGCATCCAGCACCTCGTTGCCGATGACCGCGCCGGAGATGCTTTCCGGCAGTGCATCCAGCCATTGCACACGGGCGGCGAGATGGGGCAGCCGTTCTTGTATCAACGCCTGCTGGCGCTCGCGCAGATCGGCACTCACTTCGAGTATCGAATAGCTTTCGGGTAATGCGTTGCGTTTCTCCAATTCGGTGAGGATATCCACGGCCAGCTTGCCGCTGCCTGCACCGAGTTCAAGGATATGCGGTGTGCTGGCCTGCATCACTTCGATAAGTTGTTTGGCGAGGGTGCGACCGAATAACGCGGACAGTTCGGGTGCGGTGATGAAGTCGCCCGCTGCGCCGAATTTGCGCGCGCCTGCCGTGTAGTAGCCCAAACCCGGTGCATACAGCGCCAACTCCATGAAGCGCGAGAAAGGTATCCAGCCATCTTGGGCGGCGATGTCGTGACGGATGAGTTCGCACAGTCGCTCGCTGTGGGCGAGCGCTTCGGGCGAGGGCGAGGGCAGGTTGGCGCGCATGGTCGAGTATAATTCGAAGGGTGACGAAGTGTAGTGGAGACTAGGATGCAAGGCAAAACGGTATTGGTGACAGGCGGGGCAAAGCGCGTCGGCGCGGCCATCGTGCGCCGTTTGCACGCGGCGGGCGCGAACGTCGTCATCCACTATCGCAGTTCCATCCATGAAGCGCTCGCCTTGCGTGATGAACTGAATGAAATACGCAAGGACTCCGCGCAGTGTGTGCAAGCCGATCTGGTCGATGTCGGGACATTGCAGCCGATGATCGAAGAGGCGATACAGTGTTTCGGACGCTTGGATGCGCTCATCAATAACGCCTCCAGCTTTTACGCCACGCCCTTGGCCGAAGTTGATGAATCGCAGTGGCTCGACTTGGTCGGCACCAACCTGAAAGCGCCGCTGTTCCTGGCGCAGGCCGCCGCCGCCGAGTTGCGGCGCAAACACGGCGCAATCATCAACATCGTCGACATTCATGCCGAACGGCCCATGGAAGGCCATTTGCTGTACAGCGTGGCGAAGTCAGGCCTGGTTGCGCTGACGAAAAGTCTGGCACAAGAACTGGCACCGCAAGTACGCGTGAATGCCGTCGCACCCGGCGTCATCGTGTGGCCGGAAGGCGAGGAGTGGCAGGATGCAGAACGCCGCCGCAAGATCGTGGCGCACACTCTGCTCAAGCGTGAAGGTGAACCGGACGACATCGCCAAGGCGGTGAAATTCCTCATTGCCGATGCGCCTTACATCACAGGCCAAGTCATCGCCGTCGATGGCGGTCGCAGTATCAATATTTAGTAAAGCGTGCTCACCCGACCGTTCGTGGTGTACTCGCAAGAAGTAGACCGTAGGTCATATCGAACCATCCGATGCAGAATGCGTCGGGCGAATCCCTCGATACTCCGCGCCTTGCGCGGAACCCGGGACGAACAACAATTAGGAAATATGCAATGAACGACATCATCCAACC
>JARCRR010000192.1 GCA_029850565.1 Gallionella sp.
GGCAAGAGCACCACGGCGGTCAATCTCGCACTGGCGCTGGCCGCCGAAGGTGCACGTGTCGGTGTGATGGATGCCGACATCTACGGCCCGTCACAACCCACCATGCTGGGTATCACCGGGCAACCCGATTCCGAAGACGGCACCATGATGAAACCGATGACTAACCATGGTCTGCAAGTCATGTCCATCGGCTTCCTCATCGATGCCGACACGCCGATGATCTGGCGCGGGCCGATGGCGACACAAGCGCTTGACCAACTCCTGCGCAAGACCAAGTGGGACAACCTCGACTATCTGGTGGTCGACCTGCCTCCCGGTACCGGCGACATCCAACTGTCGCTCGCACAGACCGTGCCCGTCACCGGCTCCATCATCGTCACCACACCGCAGGACATCGCGCTGATGGATGCGCGCAAGGGACTCAAGATGTTCGAGAAGGTCGATGTGAAGATCATCGGTATCGTCGAGAACATGAGCACGCATATCTGCTCCAACTGCGGTCACGAAGAGCATATCTTCGGTGCCGGCGGAGGCGAGAAGATGTGTGCCGATTACAGTGTGGAGTTCCTCGGCGGGTTGCCGCTGGACATCCGCATCCGTGAACAGGCCGACTCGGGTACGCCGACCGTGGTGGCGGCACCGGACAGCAACCTGACCAAGGTCTATCAACAGATCGCGCGTCGTGTGGCGGTGAAGATCGCCGACATGGCGCAGGATCACAGCGCGGTCTTCCCCAAGATCGTGGTGCAGAACACCTAAAACGATGAGCCACGGTTCGCCATTGCAGGATCGCTTCGGTCGGCGTATCGATTACCTCAGGTTGTCGGTCACCGACCGTTGCGACATGCGTTGCAGCTATTGCATGCCGCAGGGATTCAGCGATTACGAAGAGCCGCAGGACTGGCTGACCTTCGACGAGATAGAACGTGTCGTCGCGGCTTTTGCGCGCATGGGCACGTCGCGTTTCCGTATCACCGGGGGCGAGCCTTTATTGCGACGTGATTTGAGCGGGCTGGCTACACGCCTTGCGCGCCTGCCGGGCGTGACGGATATGTCACTCAGCACCAACGGCACGCAATTGGCGCGCCATGCTGCCGACCTCAAAGCAGCAGGTATCACCCGGCTCAATGTGAGTCTAGATTCCCTGTGCGCGGAGCGCTTGCACCGCATCACCCGCCGCGATGCACTGGCGCAGATCCTGGATGGTTTGCTGGTGGCGAAGTCATGCGGCTTTGCGCCGATCAAGATCAACATGGTGGTGATGGCGGGGGTGAACGAAGACGAGATCGAAGATATGGTGGACTATTGCTTCCGTCACGGTTTCGTTTTGCGCCTGATCGAAACCATGCCGATGGGCGAGACGGGGCGCAATGCGGGCTATGTCGATCTGCAACCTATACGCCAGCGCCTGCAAGCACACTTCGGTCTGGTCGATGGCATCGTGCGCGGCGGTGGACCAGCACGTTATCTGGTAGCGCCGGACGGAAAAGGCAGCATCGGTTTTATCACGCCGATGTCGCAACATTTTTGCGAGACCTGCAACCGTGTGCGCCTATCGGTGGATGGCACGCTGTATCTATGTCTCGGGCAGGACCATCAATTAGCCTTGCGCACACTGTTGCGCGACGGCATCAGTGATGGCGAGTTGGATCAGGCGATACGCGGTGCCATCGAATTGAAACCGGAGCGCCACGAGTTCCGTGAGCAACCGGGCAAGATCATCCGCGTGATGTCCAAGACCGGAGGGTGAGGCGGTATGTCTGAAGAGTTGAGCCATTTTTCCGAAGCAGGACGTGCCCGTATGGTGGATGTGTCCGGCAAAGCCGATACACAACGTATCGCCATCGCCAGCGGTATCTTGCGCATGCAGATCGCCACCCTGGAGCGTATCCGCTCGGGCCGCATCGCCAAAGGGGACGTGCTGACCGTGGCCGATGTGGGTGCCGTGATGGCTGCCAAACACACGCCGGACATCATCCCTATGTGTCACTCCATCGCCCTGAGCGGAGTGGACGTGGTGTTCAGCGAGATCGTCGAGCCGGATGCGTCCGGATGCGTGGGCATCAAGGCGGTGGTCACGGCGACCTGCGTGGGGCAGACCGGTGTCGAGATGGAGGCCCTGTGCGCAGCCAACGTGGCACTGCTCACCATCTACGACATGTGCAAAGCGATAGATCGCGGCATGCGTATCGAGTGCGTGCAGTTGGAAGAGAAGCGCGGCGGCAAGAGCGGCGTGTGGAAACGCGGAGAAGGAAAATGATCCGCGTATTGTTCTTCGGCCCCGTTGCCGACCGCGTGCAGACGCGCGAGATGCAGTTCGATTTCATACCGGGGATGACCTTGCACGACATTATCCACAAGGTCGGCATGCAGCATCCGGGCGCGCTCAGCATCGTCAGCTTCATCGCTGTCAATCGGACTCAAGTGCGTGACAAGCAAATGCTGCTCAACGATAACGATGAGATCGCGCTCATGGCGAAATTCAGTGGCGGCTAAAATGAGTGAACCTGTCCGTATTCAAATAGAAGACTTCTCACAAGATGCTGAGATTGCCGCGTTGAAGGCTAGCTCGCAGCGTATCGGCGGCATCGCCACCTTCCTCGGCTGCGCGCGTGATTTCTCCGAAGGGCGTGATGTCAGCGAAATCAGCTTCGAAGCCTACGGCAGCATGGCACTGGCCGAGATGCGCGCGCTGCGCGAAGAAGCCATCGCCAAATTCGAATTGCTGGATGCGCGCATCGTGCATCGCGTCACCACTGTCCGCGCGGGCGACAACATCGTGTTCATCGCCGCTGCTGCCGAGCACCGTGCGGCGGCCTTCGATGCCTGCCGCTGGATGATCGACGAACTGAAACAGCGTGTGCCGATCTGGAAAAAAGAGATCACCCCGCACGGGGACGCCTGGGTCACGCCGCATCCCTAGTGCATTAAACTGCTTGATCAATATTGATACGGGAGGCAGCATGAGACTCGCAATCGTCATCTACTCAAATGATCCGGAGACCGTCTGGAATGCATTCCGGTTTGGTGTGTTTTCCCGCAAGCAGGGGGATGCGGTCTCAGTTTTTTTGCTGGGCAAGGGCGTGGAGGCAGAATCGCTCGATAACGCAAAGTTCGATGTCATCGGCCAGATGCGCAGTTTGTTGGAAGTTGGCGGTTCGATTCTGGCTTGCGGCACTTGCCTGAAGATACGCCAGTCTGAAGGATCGGATATATGCCCGATGTCCACCATGCAGGAGCTGCATTCCCTGATTCGCGATTCGGACAAAGTGTTGAGCTTTTAAGGAGATGGAGCCATGGATCGTAAACAGCATTGGGAGCAGGTCTACGCAACAAAGCCTTCTGATACGGTCAGTTGGTTTCAGGAGCATGCAGATCAGTCTTTGAGATTGATCCACAAAACAGGGCTGGGCAAAGACGCTGCCATCATTGATGTCGGCGGAGGCGCATCGATACTGGTGGATGAACTGGTGGCGGAAGGTTATACCGACCTGACCGTGCTCGACCTGTCCGCAGCGGCACTATCGGTAGCCCAACAGCGTTTGGGAAAACAGGCCGCTGCGGTGCATTGGATGGAGGGCGACATCACGCGTGCCGAGTTCCCCATTCACCGTTTCGACATCTGGCATGACCGCGCTGTATTCCACTTCCTAACTGACCCGGCGGATCGCAACGCCTATGTGGAACGCGTCATGCGTGCCGTGCGGCCGGGCGGGCATGTGATCATTGCCACCTTTGGCGAGGATGGCCCTGAAAAGTGTAGCGGTCTGCCTGTGATGCGATACAAACCGGAATCCCTGCATGCGGAGTTTGGCGAGGCATTCCAATTAGTCCAGCATGAAAAGGAAGCGCACCACACACCATCAGGGGCTGTGCAACAGTTCGTCTATTGTTATTGCCGCAAGGGAAATAACTAATGCTAGGTTGGTGCCGCTTCGACAATAAGGAAGTAAGTTGGATTGGCAGCAGTCGGCCATAAGCGGTCAATTTCATAGAAGGATGTCATGAATCCGCACTCTTCATTGGCTTTTGCGAATTTTAGAAAAATGCATCGTTTCTCCGATGGAGAGTTAGATATTCGTCTTGGGAAAATTTCCCCAGAAGTATATCTCTCAACTAACCAAGCGGAAATTGATCACCTTACAAACATTCTTTCTCCATTTGCCTCCATTCCTTCTGAGTTTGAGTGGAAAATCAGAATGAAATACGATGCAAATGCCCCAAAGACGAAAACATTGGAGGAAGTGTTCTCAAACTTGGATACTACGAAAATATTTGTTTGGGACTGGTTTCAAGTCGATCCGTACGACATCCTAGTGCGAAACATTAAAAATCAGCCAGTAAAAATAGAAGCCATTATCAATCTTCACAACCATATTCATTTTATTGACTCAATTGTTCTCAAGTCCCTTGCTCGGATGCTAAGAAATGTTCCTGTCATTCAGGCATCTCATCCATCTTCGGCAGAAGTTTCAAACATTCCAAATGAATCGTTCGACTCAGTCGTATTACTTAGCGACTCTCTAGTTCGTATTCCTGCAATGATCGAGAAGTTGACTAGGTCGTTATTCATGTTTCCCAATAATATGGAATACCCAAAATTTCCAAAAGTCATGAAAGGTTGTGGGAATTTCGGCGGTTTGGCAGCCTCTGTCTTGAGGAATAAGTTAGAAGATAAAGCTTCGACCTTATTTACACTGATGGGGAATAGGAGAAATGACGAGGTTCACGAGCTTAGTGACCTCCCTAATTTCCTCGATAATAAGGATAGAGTAGTCGGAGAAATCTTCTCCATGCTTGACCTGTATAAACACTTCCAAGTGTTTTACTTACTATCTTTAGCCGTGATTGCTGAAAACTACCACTAAATATTCACATATGGATAACGCAGCAATGGCAGCAATAGCAGCAATAGGGGCCAGTCTCGAAATATCTTGAACGACCGTTGTCGGGGAATTGCTTTGACTCTTCAGGGTTAATAGCTGCCGGACACCTCGAGTTCAATACCAACATTTCAATAATTCGAAATCAAATTACGAATAGTTTACCAATGAAACTCATCTCAATCGTCGGTCACTCTGGTTGTGGCAAGACCACGCTAATGGTGGCGCTCATTCGTGAGTTGTCGCAGCAGGGACTGCGTGTCGCCACCATCAAGCATGCACATCACAAAGTGGAGCTTGATACGCCGGGTAAGGATAGCTATCGGCACAAGGAGGCGGGCGCGGCGTTGAGCATGTTGTTGACGCGTGATGCGTTGCAACTGGTGGCGGATGCAACGCTGGAGCGCGAACCGGAACAGTTGGCACGGCGCTCCTTGGGCGAAGCGGATGTGGTGCTGGCAGAAGGTTTTTCGCATGCGCCCGGTGCGAAGATCGAGGTGCTGCGCCGCGAGTGCGACAAGCCCCCGCGTTGCACTATCCAAGACGGGTTGATCGCTATCGTCACCGATATGGATGAGGTCTATCCGCAACTGCCTCACTTCGGATTGGACGATATCGAAGGCATCGCGCGTTTCATTCTCGAACGCAAATGATTCCCTGCGTGCAATTAGCAAAGCACCACGTCATTCCGGCGCAGGCCGGAATCCAGTTGATTAAAAATAAACTTGTGCAGCAAGAGCAAAACCAAACTGCCTATTGGATAGAAACGCTGGATTCCGGCCTGCGCCGGAATGACGGATCGGCGGGGAAGTGGAGATGATTGCAGATTGCACCGCAGTCATCTTGACGGGTGGCGATTCCCGTCGCATGGGGCAGGACAAGGCGACTCTGCTGTTGGGCGAGCACAGTCTGTTGCAACACGTCATCACCCTCGTGCAGCCCATGTTCAGCGATATCATCATCAGCGTGCGTCAGCCCCGAGCAGACGTTACATTGCCGCAAGTCTGCGATGATCCAAATCATCGCGGGCCGTTGGCTGGATTGGCCGCCGGGTTGCAGAACGCAAAGACACCTTGGGTCTTCGCGGTGGCATGTGATATGCCTTTCATCGACCATGCCGTGATCGAACGATTGGCGCAATTCAGAGAGGGTTTTCAGGCGGTCGTGCCGATGGTGCAGGGTTATCCGCAACCCCTGCTCGCATTTTATTCCGCTGCTTGTTTAGCCGAGGTGATTGAATGTTTGCACGGTGGTGGCAAGCACAGTTTGCGCGAGTTATTGGATAGGTTGCAGGTGCGTTATGTGAGCGAGGATGAGTTGCGGATGGCTGATTCAGCTTTGCGCAGCTTCGTCGATCTGGATACGCCGGAAGATGTGGCGATGGTTATGAAACAACAGGAAATGAATTGATGGAAAAGCATTTGAAAGTAAGCGAGGCGCAGCAGATCATCATCGACGTAGTCTTGCGGATGGGTGTTGAGACGGTGGCGCTGGAGAATTCGTTGGGGCGAGTGTTGGCGCAGGATGTTCGTGCCAATCGCGACCAGCCCCCCTACGATGTATCGGCGATGGATGGCTATGCGCTACGCAGCGCTGATGTGGCGAAAACGCCAGTGACATTGGAGGTGATCGAGGACATCAAAGCCGGGGACATGCCGTGCAAGACGGTACAAGCTGCGCAGTGCGCACGCATCATGACGGGGGCACCGGTGCCGCAGGGGGCGGATGCGGTGTTGCGTGTCGAAGATACACAAGCCGTGTCCGAAGGCTGCGTGCAGATCAATTGCAGTGTGAAGCAGGGCAACGATATTCGCCAGCGCGGCGAGAGCATGCGCGACGGTGAAGTGGTGCTGCCTGCCGGAACCGAGATCGTGCCGGGTGTGATCGGCATGTTGGCGATGGTGAAGGCGGCCAAGGTGCAGGTGTATCGTCAACCGCGCGTGGCAATCCTCTCCACGGGCGACGAGTTGGAAGGGCTGAACGATGCCTTTGATGCGAACAAGATACCGGATGCCAACAGCTATGCGCTGATGGCGCAGGTGCAGGCGCTGGGTATCCAGCCCGTGTTACTCGGTATCGCGCGCGACGATCCCGATGAGCTGCGCCGCTATCTGCAAACGGGCTTGCAGTACGACGCACTGCTGGTTTCCGGCGGCACTTCGGTCGGGGTGCATGACTATGTGAGACCGACGCTGGAGGCATTGGGCGTGCAGATGAAGTTCTGGCGGGTGGCGATGAAGCCGGGGCATCCGATGGCGTTCGGGGCGACCGATACGGCTTTCGTTTTCGGGCTGCCGGGAAATCCGGTGTCGAGCATGGTCTGCTTCGAGCAGTTCGTGTTGCCTGCACTGCGCCGCATGATGGGATGCTCCCGTTTGCATAGACGCACCATCGCAGCGCGGCTCACTCACGATGTGAAACACAAACACTCGCGTACCGAATTCGTGCGCGTGACGTTGCATCAGGAAGGCGGCACTTATGCGGCCACTTCGACCGGTGCACAGGGCAGCGGGATATTGCCGTCGATGGCCAAGGCGGATGGATTGCTGGTCGTGCCGGCTGCTAGTCAGGGC